>CAUYUB010000555.1:52500-55013 GCA_963575685.1 Gammaproteobacteria bacterium
CTATCCGTTGGGTTTTAGAGCGCGCCCTTACCCAGGCCAAAATGGAGGTAACGGTCTTTTCCAGTGCCCAAGGGGTACTGGAACGCCTGGAACGGGAGCGGCCCGATGCCCTCCTTACCGATATTCGGATGCCGGGGATGGACGGCTTGGCATTGCTGCGCATCATCAAAGACCGCTATCCGGAACTGCCGGTGATCATCATGACCGCGCATTCCGACCTAGACAGTGCGGTATCGGCCTATCAGGGCGGCGCCTTTGAATACCTGCCCAAACCCTTCGACGTAGACGATGCGGTAGACCAGGTCCACCGCGCCGTGGCAAGCCAACGCCGGCGCGTGACCGCAACCACTGCGGCACCACTGCATACCCCCGAGATTATCGGGGAAGCCCCCGCCATGCAGGAAGTTTTTCGCGCCATCGGGCGGCTGTCACGTTCCAGCGTAACGGTGCTCATCAACGGTGAATCCGGCACCGGCAAGGAGCTGGTGGCTCGAGCCCTGCACCGCCACAGCCCCCGTTCGACGGGACCGTTCATTGCCCTCAATACCGCGGCCATCCCCCGCGACCTGCTGGAATCGGAACTTTTCGGCCACGAACGGGGCGCCTTCACCGGGGCACAAACCCTACGTCGCGGACGCTTTGAGCAGGCCGACGGCGGCACCTTATTCCTAGATGAGATCGGCGACATGCCCGCCGAACTCCAGACCCGACTGCTCCGAGTTTTGGCCGATGGCGAGTTCTATAGAGTAGGTGGTCACAGCCCCCTCAAAATGGACGTACGCATCATTGCGGCAACCCACCAGGACTTGGAAAAACGGGTAGCCGGCGGGACCTTTCGCGAAGATCTATTCCACCGTCTCAACGTCATCCGCGTCCATATCCCCCCGCTACGCACCCGACGTGAAGATATCCCCCTCTTGGCCCGACACTTCCTGGCCATCGCCGCACAGGAACTGAAGGTGGACCCCAAGACCCTACGCCCGGAGACCGAAACCGCACTCCAGCGCCTGGATTGGCCCGGCAACGTGCGGCAATTGGAGAACACCTGCCGTTGGCTCACGGTCATGGCCTCGGGCCAGGAGGTTCACCCTGAGGACCTGCCTTCCGAACTGCGCACCCAAACCCCCTCCCCTTCGATGGGCGAAGATTGGGAAACAAACTTGGAACGCTGGGCAGAGCGGCGCCTCACCCAAGGAGAGACCAACCTTTTGGATAATGCCGTTCCGCGTTTCGAGCGAGTAATGATTACCGTAGCGCTACGCCAAGCCGCCGGACGACGCCAAGACGCCGCCCGCCTATTGGGCTGGGGACGCAACACCCTCACACGAAAGATTAAGGAGTTGGGAATGGAGGGCGGAGAAGAGGGTGAGGAGTAACTACTTCTGATGGGATTAAGTCGCAACCGGTGAGTTTTGCCGTTCCGCCAAAAGGGCAGCGCGGATCTTTTCCCTGAGTTCGTTTATCTCGTAAGGCTTGATCAGGTAGCCCCTCACCCCCAGACTGGCACACTCAATGACCAACTCTCGGTGGCTATCCGCAGTCGTCATGATGATTGGTGGCAGTACGGTGCTATTTTTACGGAGACGGCGCAATGCATCCACACCATTTAATAGCGGCATGTGGATATCGAGGAAGGCGAGCTGAAACCGGCCTTCGTGAAGATAGAGGAGAGAACAAACGTCTTCTCCGTTGCGGACGAATTCGATCTCCGGATTCAAGAACAGTTTCTTGAGCTGCTTGGCAAGGTACATGCTCTGAGTCCGAGAGTCTTCTCCAATCAGTATTCTCATGGGACAGCAATCCAATAATGTGCTATCTATGTGGGAATGTTGCAACGTGGTGTCAGCAATGGCTCCCCAGCTACCCCTGGATTCCATCGGTCCTAGCGAACAATGATGAACTACTCAGACATAAAAAAGCCCGCTGTGACGCGGGCTTGAGGACTTCTTTTGGACTGCTTCGGATGCTTATTTGGCTCCCGGGCCGGACTCGAAAATTTTCTTGAATGCTGCTTGTATGGCCAGCTTATGAATCAAGAATTTTAAAGATGCCCCCAAACTTGCCCCCAGACATGCCTCGCTACCCTTGGACGCTAATGTACATCGTTGGATATCGCAGGGCCATCCCTCTCTTGCTCCTCGAGTACCGGAGTGTCTCTTCCCCACGCCAGCGCCTTGGCCAGCCGATGACCTGCCGGTAGGCCAACGCCAGCCAGCCTGACCTCAACGACCTTGGCAAGGGTAGGTCTCGGCAACCCTGGGCGCTGGTGACGAGCTGGTGCCGGTAGGCAGCAATTGGCCAAAGTCCCCCGCCCCCCCCCTTTGGATGAACACCATCGCCGCCAAAATGCGGACCTTCAGGAGACGATCTGGCTTTCACAGGAGGGGAGGAGTAGCCCCTACCAGACGGCCTTTACGCCTACCGACCTTCAGCACGGCAATTAGTTGAAAGTTGAAGCTTATAACTCGCCATTCGCTATAGAAAACCGTGAATGCTCTAATTATTTTGTTAGT
>CAUYUB010000556.1:0-1234 GCA_963575685.1 Gammaproteobacteria bacterium
TCGCCAAAATCTTGGGATTCAAGCAATCGGTCAATAGCTTGGAACGCATGGATCGTGTAGCGAGACACCAGGTTTGAGACGACTTGACACTTGATTTGCGACGTTAGTATTGCCAAACGTAGCAAGCAAAAGTCCCGGTTAACTACTACCGATCAACCGACAACCGACCTCTACCTTGCTCCAGTACCGGGTCTACCACGACGTGATCCTAGCGTAGCCATTCCCCCCAGCGCCTCCTGCTCCTGAGTTGTAGCCGTTGGTAGATGCTCCACCTCCGCCTCCGCCCGAGGCTCTGCCCCCAGCGCCGCCGTTTCCTCCGGCCCCTGTAGTTCCTCCCCAACCGCCCGCCCCACCACCTCCAGGGATGCCTCCCGTTAGCGCTGGAGTAGTCCCCGCCGTTCCGTTGCGAGACCCAGAACTGCCTGGATTCGCAGGAGTTATACCGGGAGGGACCCCGCCATAAGCTGCATACGTAAACGTACCATTTGCCGAGTCAATGCCGCATCCCCCGCCACCGCCCGAACCACCGTACAGTGATCCTCCTGTTTCATAAGTCCCCCAAGAATTTGTCCCTACAGATCCCCCCGCCCCTCCGTTTGCAGAGTGGTAGTTTGTATTTACCCCATCACTAGGCAGGCCGGTGTTGTAATAATTTTTACCTCCACCCGTACCGCCCGCACCATACGTAGTAGACCCGCCTCCACCTCCGGTACCGCCAAACGAGATCATGTCGGAAAAAGTAGTCTCCCCTCCACCGTTCCCATCGTTTCCGTTCGTGCTGTTAACTGATTCCGCAGCACCGCCGATGCCACCAGTTCCAATGTTTACACTGACAGTTGCAGCCAACGCCGATGCCAAAAATAATCGTTGCTCGTATGATCCGCCGCCGCCGCCTCCTCCTCCATCCCGATCTGTCGAAGTCGCGCCACGTCTACCGCTACCGCCACCCCCTCCAGCGCCCCACAATTCGACAAGAACGCAGGAAACACCTTTTGGTTTTGTCCACGTCCCGTTAGATGAGAATGTTTGTATATTGGGCTGTGGGGCGAATGCGACATATGAATTAGTGGCGGTGCCGACTGCAATCACTGCGTCATCAGTGATTAGATACGGCTCCCCTGCTAATAACTGGCTCCCAGTAGCCGCTGTATTTAACTGCGAACGGGTACCCCGTTTTATTTTTGGCTCATATTGGGTTTTGAGGGCATATGGTAACATGCGAATGTTTCCACAT
>CAUYUB010000557.1:0-1233 GCA_963575685.1 Gammaproteobacteria bacterium
CACCCGGACGTGTTGGCAAAGCTCGAGGATTTGGCCGTACACCGGCGGTATCGGTCCATCTGGCCGGCGATCGAAGCGTATGTGCAGTTGGCCCACCCTGATCAATTATGTCACATTGTTCCCGGTAAATACGGGATTGACGCCGAAAAGGGGGCTGGCAATGACAAGTCTTGAGCCATGCAAACAGCCCTGGACGCTTGAGTTTCGGTGCAAGTTCATCCGGGACGTACAAGACAAGGCCCAGAGCCTTAACATGACGCCTGAGGCCTATATCACGCGCTTAGTTGCGGCGGATTTGTACCCGCAGACGGAAGAGGTGGAGGGGTGAAGCTGTACCGCGTCAGAAATTGGGATAAACACTTTGAGAACAACCGCACAAAGGAAATCAAAAACCTTGCGTGGGTTCCGTTCCCGAATAAACAGGACGGCGACGGGTATACGGAACTGCTCGACAGCCACCCTGACGGCGACCGGCATTATGGCGCGTGGTGCGCCTTGGTGCAGATCGCCAGCAAGTGCGACCCACGCGGCACCCTCCTGCGGGATACCGGAAAACCCCATTCGGCGGAGTCTCTTGCCCGCATGTCACGCTTTCGTGTAGACATCATGGCGACGGCTCTTGAAAGGCTTGTAAGTATCGGCTGGCTTGAGGTTTGCGAAAATCCCGCACCTTCCTGCGGTGACACCGCACCTTCCTGCGGTCTTCCTGAACAGAACAGAACAGAACAGAACAGAACACACTCAGAGGCCGCGCCGGGGGTAGTTCCAAATTCGGAAGTCTCGGAGAAGATCGAGCAAGAGACGGTTTACACGCGTCATCCCTTGCTGGCTCAGATTCACAAAATCCCCATGCTCCGGGCCATCACCCTGGAAATCTGGTTGAAATGCGTCCAGCGTCGCCACAAGCACCTTGACTGGTCGGCGGCGGTCAAGTGGGTGTGCGATAAGGCGGAACTGCAGACCGACATCCAGAAGCCCGGCGCGTTCCTGGATACCTACCTCAGCATTTACGAAAAGGACCATCTGGCGAATTGCGAGAGCAGGCGCCAGGCGGCGGAATTACGGGCGAAGGATTTACAGGCGTACCGAGAATACCGGACGGAAATGGCTGGAATGCCTGAACGGGTGGCAGAAATGCGGGCGGATATGCTGAAACAGTACGGCAAGGCGTTTGTGGTGGAGGCGGAATCGTGAGCAACGAGCCAAACGACTACCCGATGCAGGTTTGCCCGA
>CAUYUB010000558.1:0-1230 GCA_963575685.1 Gammaproteobacteria bacterium
TAAGCAGCTAAACAAAAGCGAGTTTCTGTGGAACCAACACACCTTGCGCACGCAGGCCGAAGATTCACCGCATCGAGAGGTTGATGATATTTGGCTACGCTACCGTGACCTGAAAGAGTTTGACCCGCAAAACCCACAAGCATTTGCCGGGCAGCATGAATCGGTTTGGTATGACTCAATTTATAGCTTGCCCGCAGTCAGGATCATAGCTAACTACATCAGCGCAATGATTCCGAATATTGAACTGGGCGGCATACTGATTACCCGCATACCTAAAGGTTCGCAGGTTTACCCGCACTCAGATGCCGGTTACTGGCACTCTGAATACTACGATAAAAAATTACTGGTCTTGGTCGAGTCTGACGAAGATCAATTGTTCTGCTTTGAAAATGCCGAATACAAAGGCAAGGCCGGCGAGGTGTTCGAGTTCGACAATCGACCTACTCACTGGGTAATCAACAACAGCAACAAAGACCGCATTTCGCTGATCTTTGCCACCAGGATTAAACCATGATGTTACGACAAGCTATCCATGCTGAATTAGTGCCTTACGATCCATTCGGCGGTCCGGCTTATGGTCGGCGCGATATGCCGTTTGCGGTAATAGGCGGCGCTATTGCCGGTGCTGTTAGCGCCGCATTTGCCACAGGTGTTGCAGCAGCGGGCGCTATCGGTGTTGTGGGTACAGCGGCAACAGCGGTAGGCGTTATCAGTGCCGTCGCTACCGTCGCCACATGGGTAGGTATTGGCCTTACCGTTGTTGGAGCCATTACCGGCGATTCTAGTTTGATGAAAATTGGCGGGATTGTTGGGATTGCTGGCGGCGTTACTGGTCTGGCAATGGGCGGCTTGGCAAGCATGGGTGCGGCGGCGGCGACTGAAACAACAGCGCAGGCAGCGGCGTCATCCCCGGCTGCGTCGGTATCGGCGGCAAACGCTGGCACATCAGGCGGTGCAGCGAACGCAGCATTTCAAGGCGCTAGCAGTTCAGCGGCGCAAGCGGCAGGCAGCGCACTATCAAGCCCTATGATTGCGCAGGGCGCGGCAGACACGGCATTTACCGGCGCTAGTTCGTTCGGGAATGTGGCGTCAAATGCCATTGGGCAAACCGCAGGCGGGATGCTTTCAACGACTGCGCTACCGGCAACCGTGGCAGACCAAACAGCAGCGGCAGCGGCCAACGTCGCCAAACCGCCAATCGTCAGCAGTCAATCAGGATCTTTCTTTGAT
>CAUYUB010000559.1:0-1220 GCA_963575685.1 Gammaproteobacteria bacterium
TAAGCGGATCTTCTAAATCCGTCATAGTACGAATTCCATCGAACCCCGCCGCAATGGAAGCGACAACAAAAGCAGTCGCTTGATCTATCGGAGAAATTACCCGCCATACTGCTGAGCCATTTGTCCAATCTGCATACTGATACAGGTAGTAATGATATGGAAAGGCTGCCTCAAACTTTACAGATTGCGCCCCGGCTCTGCATCGTGCCGCGCCCTCTACATAGCTTTCCCCGTCTGTGCCTTCACTTACCTTGATCCAAATGAAGCGGAAATTCAGCGGATCGGATTTCAGCGCAGGCCAATCGATAAAGCGGTTATACTGCGCCTGCTCCTGATAGAATGCGTTAATATCCAGACCTCGTATCATAATCCCTCTCCCACTACGAATAACCTACCCCCCACCGGATCACCATTGACCGTGATACAGGTCTGCAAGATCAACAACCGAGGGTCCAGGTAGTACATATTCCACACCGCGCCCTCGCTGTAAACTTGCCCCGTGGCCTGGTTGATATAATTCGACCCGCTCACCGTGTAGCGATCAATGCGCTTGACGGTATATTGCTCACCGGACACGATGATAGCACCCACGGAAAGCTCCAAGAAATGCTGCCCTGCATAGGCATAATGCGCTAGATACGCATTTGACTTGGCAAGTGAGTATCGCGTGACTGTGTTGTGGGCTGAGCTTATGTAATTAGGATCACCGTTCTGATTGGCAATTGCGAAGGTATGATTGGTGAAACTGATCGACGGCGTAGAAAACAGGACGGGTAGAAAGATGAGGAAGGCTAGAATTTGGTTCATTTATTCTCCTATTAGTTTCCGTCGTCCCCGCGTACATTTATCATCCGCGAGGACAATGCGAGGGGCAAAAAAAATAAAATTACCCATTACCTGCAAATGCGCCGTAAAATTCTGCACGACGGGCTTCAGCAAAATCACCAGCCTCTTTTGGGTCAGTAAACTTTTCATGAAACAGAACGTTCTTTCCATCATGCTGAAGCTGTACCCTCCAATACTTGCCCATCTTCGTTACGTTGCGATAACCCGATGTGTTATTGGAATTCTTGCTTTTCCGATTACGAGCGTTTTCTGAGGATGAAACAACTCTAATATTTTCGCGCCTGTAATCCAGAGTGTTATGGTTGATATGGTCTAATAGTTCACCTGGGTTAATGGATATAAGGTAATGTTGCAAACTCTCACGCTTTTGTATT
>CAUYUB010000560.1:0-1220 GCA_963575685.1 Gammaproteobacteria bacterium
TCATCTTCCATACGGCAGTCCCAACCGGATTAATGACGACCGCATCGGCGGTATCAGGGTTGAAGAGGATGGCCCAGTCGTCAAACTCTTCCCGGAGGACAACGATGGGATTAGCAATTGGTATACCAGTTCGGTTCATGGCTTATTTCACTCATTAATTACACTATCCGATAGGTTGTTCTAGTAGATGGTGTTGTAAAAATAAAACTGATAAAACCATCCACCTAGACATGGTCGCGGAACGTTCGACAGTTATCCTCCTTTTCGGCAAAAGTGTTCTGTACGCTACAGCACATAGTGCAACCTTTTGTCTACGGCCAAAAGGCAGTCCAGTACAGGGGGGAGCAGAAGTGGTGGAGTAATGCGGTGAAGCACTGCAGGTAAGAGTACAAGGCTTGCCTTGCACTATTAATCAGAGGGTTAGACGCAGAGAAAGAACATCTCAACGGGGGGGGGTGGGATAGCGTAGGTAGGGGGATTACGAATTTCCCTGGCCCTTGGCCATCGTTCCCACGCCGGGGGCGTGGGAACGATAAAACGACGAATCTTTCCGTCCGCCTGACGATACGCAGATCGTTAGGCGTTCTAATACGCGGCCACGGACAAGGTGTTCCTCGATAATCTCGTCGATATCTTCCCGGTTCGTATAGGTATACCAAACCCCCTCGGGGTAAATGACGAGGACCGGTCCTTTGGCGCAACGGTCGAGACAGCCGGCACTATTGACGCGCATCTTGCCGGAAAGGCTGGACTCTAGGGCCTTGACCCGTTGCTTGGCATAGTCGCGTAACTCCTGCGCACCCTTCGTACCGCAGCATGGCATCCCATTCTCACGGAGATTGGTGCAGAAAAAGACATGATATTGGTAGTAGGGATCGGCCATCGTTCTTTTATCCCAGTTGGAATCGTTCCATCATCTGCCGCAATTGTGCCGCTTGCGTAGCCACCTGGGCACTGGTCTGCACCGTTTGGGCGGTACCCTGTGCGGTCTGCGTAGCGCGATGAGCGATATCCTGAATATTGCGATTGACATCCTCAGCAACCACGCTTTGCTCTTCGGAAGCACTGGCGATATGGATATTCATATCGGTGATCACCGTTACCGCCTGCGAAATGGCCTCCAGAGATTGAACCGCTAGGGCGGATTGTTCGACACTCGCCGCCGTCTGGGTACGTCCACGTTCCATGACCTGCACCGCCTCTCGGGAATCCGACTGAAG
>CAUYUB010000561.1:0-1213 GCA_963575685.1 Gammaproteobacteria bacterium
AGTTCTATTACCAAGACAAACGGCCGGCAGATGTACAACAAGTACTTGGTTATGCCGCCAACCGGTTGCGTCTGATTCGGACGCTGGGGAGATGAGCATGGATACTTCTGAAAAAACGCTATCCTCCCAACCTGCCCGCTCCCCTTTGCTACCCTATGGGGAAAGGAGAAAAAACACCGCCATCCCAAATCTTCCCGCTCCCGGATGGCGGGACCGTTTGCGCCGCATCGGCATCCGCACCAAACTTACCTTGCTGTTTTATCTGGTCGCCCTCACCTCGCTCGCCATCATCGGCCCCTATGGTTATTACAACGCCAATCGGCTCTACCTGGATCATGCCCTCGATCTTTCGGTCAACCTCAGCCGCGAGATCCATGACCAGATCCGCTGGGGATTGATGGAAGTAGACAATGATGTCCAATTTATTACCCATTTCTATGGATTACTCCGTTACGCCTATTGGCGAGATATCGGTGATACCGAGCAGATGGCCTACTGGAACAGCATCGCCACTGATGTCCTGCGTAATTATGCCGAGGCCAATGACCGCATCATCAAATTGCGCTTGATCGACAACCAGGGCCGAGAACAATTGGTGATACGGCGCGACCCGAGCACGGGCAAAGCACGCGCCCTCCCGTCCGAGGAGTTACGGGATCTCTCGGATCAAGACTTTTTTCGTCGAATCATCACCCTCGGCAAAGGCGAGACCTACGTCTCCCCCATTTCCCCAACGATTTATCAAGGAGAAATAGAAAAACCCCTCTTACCGGTGGTCCGTATCGCCAGCTCGCTCATCGGCGATAACGGGATACATTATGGAGAGGTCGTGGTCAACGTACTTGCCTCCTCCCTCCTCGACCCTCTCCGCAAAGCCAACCGGAATACTCTCGGGCAGGTTTTTTATCTTATCGATGATGAGGGCGAATATCTTTTTCATCCCGATGCGGATAAAACCTTCGGCCGGCTGCTAGGGCATGATGCCAACTTCCTGAATGACTTTCCCGGCAAGCGCGAACAGATGCGAGATAACCCCCACGGCTGGATCCGGACCGGAGGGCAGATCATCACCTTCAAGGCCCTCTCTCCCAACCATTATCGAAAAGATGACCTCTGGACGGTGGTCAGCATCACCCCGGAGGAGCGCATCCTCGCGGAGAGGTATACCTTTATAGGGATATTCCTTGGCCTTGCGGTATTAGTAGTCGTTGGT
>CAUYUB010000562.1:0-1213 GCA_963575685.1 Gammaproteobacteria bacterium
CGACATGCTATTCGGGCCTGCCTACAAGGGGATACCCCTGGTAGTGGCCACGGGAATAGCCCTCGCTCTACGGCACGGGCGGGATGTGCCGATTTCCTTTAACCGTAAGGAAGTCAAGGACCACGGCGAGGGAGGGACAATCGTGGGGGCGCCGTTGAAAGGGCGGATATTGGTATTGGATGACGTCATCTCGGCAGGGACTTCAGTACGAGAATCGGCAGCACTTATCTACGCGGCGGGTGCGGTGGGGGTAGGTGTCGTCATTTCGCTCGACCGCCAGGAGCGGGGCACCGGCGTGGTATCGGCAGTCGCACAGGTAGAGCATGAATTAGGGCTGCCCGTCTACAGCATTGCGCGTCTGGATCACCTCGTCCATTACCTGGAAGAACGACCGGAGATGGCTTCGATATTGATTAAGATTCGGGCCTATCAGGCACTCTACCGAGCCTGAGTAGTTGAATATACGAAGGGATAAGCATGAAGTATTGCTCAATCGTTCACGGCAAACAACCCGTGAGAAACAAATACCCCTACTACCGCAAACTGCCAAAAACCATCGCCACCCGTTACCCGTACCGGACCCGCAGCTACCCAGGCATGTGCTTTAAGCTCATGGAAATTTTCTTCATCCTTATAAACGCCAAAAAACAGGGCATAGGGAATCCTGTATAGACCCAACAATAACCGAGCGGTTACTGCTTGAGGAAAACAGTTGGATTCCCAAGGAGTATAACGGGCAGCCAAGCGTACCACTCGACCAATCTGGAGTGCCCGACGCTGTTGCTGAGGGGACAATACCGGCACTACCGCACAATTCCCCATATGCCCACCCAGATAGGGTGCCAAACGACGGAATTGAATACTCAGAATCGTTAAACGACTCAATCCCAACAAACCCCAGACCGGGAACAGCCACATTTTCTCAAAACGTGGTAGACGCAAGAAGTGGCTAAATTTACGACGAAAGTGGAAGGTCTTATTCAAAACAGCAGCAGCCCCAAGGTAATTACCAAAATTCAGTTCAGAACGGATCATTCTGATATATTGACAGAAAACACTCAATCCGCCATCGTGTCATCAACCGATATCGTCCGGCCCCACGTGGCCACAACGACAAGACTAAACCTTATCCTGGTCCACCGACCATTCCGAAACCTCAAAGGCTCATATTGAGTTTTGAGGACATGGCGCCGGTTGCAGCAGGATGTCCAGA
>CAUYUB010000563.1:0-1208 GCA_963575685.1 Gammaproteobacteria bacterium
CTGGCCGCAGAATGGTTGGAATTGGTGAACCAAGGGACAAATACCGGTGCCATCCTCTTTCCGGCCTACGAAGGAGAAGCCAATCCCAAGGCGCAACGCCATCAAGAGGACAGCGCTCGACTCCGTTTGGTGATGGAGAAGCGTATCCATGCCTGGCTGGTCGATCCCTCGTGTTTGTTGTACGACGCCGACGAGGCCGGACGCCAACCGGAACCGAGAGTACTCGAAGAGCTGATCGAACTCACTCGCCAGCCGCCACCGCCTGAGCCACCTTTACAACGAAGCGGGACTTTTTCGTCGGTCCAACCCGACCGTTTTCCCGGTGAGCGGCCGAAAGTCCAGAGGTTACAGACGGCATACCAGGGGCTACTTGCCGGGGTACTCGGCGTCTTGTTGCCGATTGTTTTAGCGCTACTCGCACCGGCATCCCTCCGTTTTGAATTGGCGGTCTGGTTGATTGGCCCAACGCACTATTGGAATTCCGGCAGCAGCCTGCTGTTCCGGGCGGATGAAACGGCCTATCGCGAATTGATCCTGGGAACCAAACTCATCGGCAACAACCGGAGCCAACTCCTCGCCTGCGGAGAGGAGGCGCAAGCCAAGGGTGCAGTAGTGAGCTGCACTGTGGCCATACCACCCGAATAATGCGCAAAGAAGAGGGGAAGATCGTGGACCGCAGAGGTTTTCTGGGCCGGGTATTCGGTTTACTGATGGGTCTGATGCCGTTGGCCGACATCCTTGCGGGTGAAGTAGCGCCATTATCCCATGACCTGCCTGCCGACCTGGACCCGCATTGGATACAGCGTTTGCCACCGGCAACCTTTTCGCTGCCGAAATCGTCGGATTATCGAGAGATCCCCCAGGTAGCACCGCCCGCTGCATCGGCGCTGCCCGCTCCTCCGCTTGGGACTACTGGGGTCAAAGCTGAGGCCAAATCGGAGCCTCCCGCTCAAGCACACGCGCTGGAGAATCCTCCCGTAGCAGCGGTGGTACCGGTGGCCGCTCCACCGGTAGTTTTACCACCGAAACCTCTTGAGAAAAAAACGGAAATTCCCGTCCCACCACCCGCGCTGGAAAATCCGACCGCTGTTTCGGTGGTACCGACGATTGCCCCGGTGGTATCCCCTCCCCCTCCCAGTCTTCCTGAACTTACCCCGCCGCTCAAGCGTGGGAGTAAGAGGCGAATTCTTTATGGAAAGAAGTCGGTA
>CAUYUB010000564.1:0-1207 GCA_963575685.1 Gammaproteobacteria bacterium
GTAACGATCCCTGCCCCTGTGGGTCAGGCAATAAATACAAGAAGTGCTGTGGTGCCTGAGAGGACTTGTGGGGACGGAACGGCATTTCAATTGCACCACATGCGGCAAATGTTGCTTTGGCTGGTTGCCGCTAACGCTCAATGATGCTCTGCGCCACGCGGGGCGTTTTCCGCTGGCCCTGGTTTGGACACCAGTACCCTACGGTACCCGAGCCTTCGCCGTCAGTGCACGGTTCGGAATCACGATTAGATTACACAATCGCAAACAGATCGCCGTCGTCATTACGCCGACCGCTTATCTCCCGCCATCGTTTCCCTGCCCGGAATTGACCGCGGAGGGCCAATGTCGCATTCATGAACATAAGCCCCTCCGCTGCCGAACCATGCCGTTTTACCCCTACCGCGAGGAGCAAGACCAAGCGGATCAATTGGTTCCCCGAAAGGGTTGGGCCTGCGATATTTCTGCAAGCGCACCGGTTGTTTATCGTAACAAGAGTATTGTCGATCGTACCGATTTTGACCACGAACGCCGGGGTTTGCTCGAACAAGCGCCCACGATGCGCGTCTACGCCGATTATGTACTGAAAAATATGCCCTGGATCCACGACAGTCTCGGTGCGGTCGTGCAAAAATCCGGCGGCAAGGTAATCACCAGCCTGTCCTCCTTTTTAACGGCGATCCGAACATTGGACGCAAAGAGCTTGGCCGCACAGCAACTCCCCATACTCAATAATTATGCGACCAAGACTACCGACATTCCCGAATTGGTCGAGTATCAGCATAATTACGCCGGCTGGGCGCAAGAAATGGAATATCTGGCAAGCACTAAGCATCAACAAAATTCTACGCAAACCTCGCCGGCCTAAATGGAAACCAACCTGTTACGGCGCGGCCTCTTCGTTACTGCGACCGATACTGGGGTCGGAAAAACCGCTTTGGGGGCGGCAGTGACCGAGCACCTGACGGCGCAGGGAAAAGTGGTACGTCCACGAAAGCCGGTAGAATCGGGTTGTGCGCATCATTCGATGGGTCTTTTCCCCGCTGACGCCGTCACCCTCCAACAGGCCGCAGGCAATCGTGAACCTTTGGCACGGGTCTGTCCTTGGCCTCTGTCCGCCCCCCTCTCTCCAGAACGAGCGGCTGCGCTGGTCGGACTCCAGCTCACCCTTGACGATCTCACCACGGCCTGCTGCGCTGGGGTCGAGCAC
>CAUYUB010000565.1:0-1207 GCA_963575685.1 Gammaproteobacteria bacterium
GAGCTTTATAAATGCCCTCATGCCCCTGGCCATCTTCGCTGATGTCCACCACAAAGCCGCACTGCAGCAGCTCCGTCATACGCGGCCGCACCGTCAGCAGATCAATGCTGCAAGCCGTCGCCAGCTCCCGTGTCGTGCAGGGGCCGTGCTCCAGCAGGGCTTCATACACCGACAGCCTCAGGCAGATCAACTGCCGCTGCAGGTCCTTGAAGGTCATGATGCTGTGGGGGTTCACGCCCATGACACCACCTCCTTCAGGTCTGCTTTTTCCACCAGAACAAGGTTCACTTTCGCATCATCCAGCCAGGCCAGAATCATGCTACCGCCTTGATCGCGTGCAGAAGTCATGCGCTGGCCAGCGTCCAGGCGCAGCGTGCCGGCCTGGTCGCCGATTTCGACTTCTTCTCTGTCGAGCGCCGCCGGGTTGATCCGAGGCACAGTGCCACGGGCGGGAGAACGCGGTTTAAAAAGGTATTTAGTTTCAAACATGGGATCAGGTGTATTTTTTTAGTGGGTTTTCTTCGCATTCCTTTGGCTCTTCAGCTTCTTCCAGCGGTTGGCTTCACGGCCTTTGCCGTCCCGTTTGCTGGCGTTGTTATTCAGGGTATAAAACACCGCCCAGACCTCTTTGGCAGAGCACTGGTCCAGCGGTCGCTTCCACACCCGCCACGCCACGCCCTCGGCGTAACACATGGAAAGCTGCTTCTGCTGGCACAGCTCCTTGAGCTTGTGCAGAGCAATGTCTTTGGCCGTCGCCTTCGCCTTGATCGCACAGCGGCTGGCCTCTTCCGCTTTGTCCATCTCATGCAGAAACGCCGCCTGGATCTTCATGCGATCCCCCAGGCAAGCCTGCGAGATCCGCCGGCCACAGGCAGCCACCGCGATGCGGCCGCGATACCCCTTCAAGTCCTCACCCGCCAGCATCCCGCGTGCCTTCAGCATCGTGAAGGCCCGCTCAGCCAGATCGCTCAGCCGCCATTTTGCCATGTTATCCAGCGGCTTCGAAGTCCCCGGCCCTTCACCCTCGGCCTCAGCCTCCGGCATGTGCCAGTCGCACTGGGCGATCACTTCGCTCAGCATCGTCTCTCCCACCGGCGCCGCATGCACCGTGATGGCCGCGCCACCGACCGAATCAGGATCAAAGGGGGTGAAGGTCCGGGGTTTGGATGGGCTCATAATGGTGGTGCGTTAAAGGTTGAAGCCCAGC
>CAUYUB010000566.1:0-19456 GCA_963575685.1 Gammaproteobacteria bacterium
ATATCGTCTATCACATCAAAGAAATCAGCGCCGATCACCAACGCACCACCTTGCGCTTTTCAGTACAGGACCAAGGGATTGGCCTCAGCCAAGAACAGATCGGAAAGCTGTTTCAGGCCTTTAGCCAGGCGGATAGCTCAACCACCCGTCATTACGGAGGGACCGGCCTTGGGCTTGCCATCTGCAAACGGCTGGTAGAGATGATGGGGGGGGAAATCAAGGTAGAGAGCACCCTTGGCCAAGGCAGTTGCTTTAGTTTCACGGCAGCTTTTGTCAAATCTGCACAGCCTTCACGGCGGAGCCGATTGCAATTGTCGTCCACCCTGCGCGGGCTGCGCATATTGATTGTCGATGACAATCTCAATGCCTGCGAAATCCTCGCCGAAATTCTCCTGGACCTTGGCCTCACGGTCCACTCGGTCTATTCCGGGGAAGATGCCCTGCGCGAAGTGGAACAAGCTCGGGAGAATCCCTACCAGGTCCTCTTGTTGGACTGGAAAATGCCTGGCCTGGATGGATTGGAAACGGCACGGCGGATTCGCTCGAACCTCCAATTGATTCAGCCGGTGATCATCATGATGACCGCTTTTGGCTGGCAGGAAGTAATGGATCGGGCCAGTGAAGTCGGCATCGAAAAATTTTTGATTAAGCCGGTCTCCCCCTCCCTATTGCTTAACAACCTCACCGACCTATTCGGTACCGCTGCCCTCACCGACCAGGAATCACTGCCGGTGGCAGTACCGGGTGGAATCAATACGAATCTGCGGGGGATGCGCGTGCTGGTCGTGGAGGATCATGAGATCAATTGGCAGGTAGCAGAAGGGATTCTGGCCAAGGTCGGCGTGATATCGAAACGAGCGGAGAACGGCAGGGAGGCGGTGAGGCAACTCTTGGACGAAAAGCAATGCTACGATGTGGTGTTTATGGACCTCCAGATGCCCATCATGGACGGCTACGAGGCAACCCGGTTGCTGCGCCAGCATTTTACCGCGGAGGCTTTACCAATTGTGGCGATGACCGCACACGCCATCAAATCGGAGAAAGAGCGGTGCTTGGCCTTGGGAATGAATGATTATTTGACCAAACCAGTGGATGTACAGGGATTGTATGCCCTGTTGGCAAAATTACGACCTGGAGGAATTGCGACCGATCAGGCATTAGTAACAACGGCAATGCCCACCGACGAGCCAAAGGTGGCAGCGCTCCTACCCGATACCCTGCCGGGGATTGACGTAGCACAGGGACTGAAACGACTCGATGGCGACGAATCATTGTTGGCCCGCCTGATTGTGGGCTTCAGTAAACACCACATGGGGGTCGAAACGACATTGCGAGAGCTGCTAGAAGCCGGTAAAACCGAGGAGGCGCGGCGCTTCCTACATCGCTTCAAGGGAGCCGCAGGGACCATCTCGGCGCAGGCACTGCACGACCTGACGATTGCCTGTGAGAAGGAACTGGAGGAAACCGGAGCCATTGAAGAACCTAGACTCCAACGTCTGGGAGAAAAATTGTCTAAGGTGCGGGAGGCCGGAGAGCGGGTTATCGAACATCTGGCCGATATCGAACGCCAAGCCGATATCCCAACGAATTCTCCGCCCCAGGCTATCGAATGGCTGGAAGAGCTGCGCGAGGGTTTATCCTATGGAGATTTTAAGGTGGTTGGACGATTCCGCGATCTCGCGCCTCAGTTGCAAGGACGCGGCGTCGATTCGGAAGTGGCCAGCTTGGGCGAGGCCGTGACTCGTTTCGATTTTAAGACGGCTTTGGTTTGGCTGGAACGGATCAAGATGTCAATCACTGAATCTACCAATCCAGACGCAACCTGATGGGGGATTTTGATATGTTTGTCGTAAACTACCTGAAATGACAGGAGACCGAATTTTTGTCCTTATGGTTTAAAAAAGAGAAACCATGTACCAGACTGAAATCAGATCTACAATCTTAGTGGTCGACGACGAGCCGAATAATCTGGAGGTCCTCGGACAGTTATTGAGTACCGACTACCGGGTCCTCGTCGCTGCTGATGGTGAGACGGGATTGGCGCTGGCACTGTCTCAGCAGCCGGATCTGATTCTGCTTGACGTGATGATGCCGGAATTAGGCGGCTATGCCGTTTGCTCCCGACTCAAAGCCGAGCTGGAAACCCGCGATATTCCAGTGATCTTTGTCACTTCCATGTCCGACACTCAGCATGAAAGCGAAGGGTTCATGGTCGGTGGCGTCGATTATGTAATTAAACCGGTAAACCCAGTGACCCTCCGGGCACGGGTCAAAACTCATTTAGACCTAAAACATAAGAGTGATTTACTCCGCTCGCTGGCCACACAGGATGCCTTGACCGGTATTTCCAACCGGCGTCGGCTCGACGATTTCATGGAACAGGAATGGCGCCGCTGTGTCCGTGGCGGATCGACATCGCTAGCGCTGATCCTGCTCGATGTAGACTACTTCAAATACTATAACGATCATTACGGTCACCAAGAAGGAGACCGCTGCCTACGTCGAGTCGCCGGATTGTTGCAAGGGACCTTGGAACGCTCCACCGACTTGGTGGCCCGCTATGGTGGTGAGGAGTTTTGTTGCATCATGCCGGAGACCCCCATCAGTGGCGCAATTCATCTGGCGGAAAAGATTCAGAGAGGAATCGCGGGACTGGCTATCCCTCACCAGAAATCGGAAGTCTCTCCCTTTCTTACCGTTTCCATGGGGTTGGCCGCTATTTTCCCGAGCATGACCAGCACGCCTACCGATTTACTGGCTGAGGCGGATCGGCGGCTTTACCTGGCCAAACGTATGGGACGCAACCGTTTTCAGTATGAAGAACACTAACCTTTCGTACCATAATTACTCACCTAATTCTATCGGCGTCTCCTCGACCTTTGCCACCGTTTCTGGAGAGGGATTGCGGTCCGGACAATGGGGGTCGAGGCAATCGGCGTAGAGATACAGGGAATGGTCCCGCACCCGAAAACCCCGCCCTTGCGCGATCAGCTCCTGGCGGTATTCGATCTCGGCATCGTAGAACTCCACCACCTTGCCGCACTGGCAGCAGACGAGGTGGTCGTGATGCCCGCCCTGCTCCAATTCAAAGACTGCCCGATTTCCTTCGAAATGATGGCGAGTCAGAATACCCGCCGCCTCGAATTGAGTAAGCACTCGGTAGACCGTAGCAAGTCCAATGTCCTCTCCCTCCGCAACCAGATCCCGGTAAACATCTTCAGCACTCAGGTGGCGTTGGGTACCCCCGGTCTCGAATAAACGTAAGACCTTGAGGCGTGGAAGGGTGGCCTTGAGACCGATCTTGCGTAAATCCCGGTTCTCTGTCATGGGTTCTCCTTTCGCAGACGGTGGAAATAGCGGGTATTATGCTAAGATAATCGATGGTTCGCACCCTTATTTTAATAAAACAATGAATATTAAGAATATTATTTGATTCCCCTCGATTTTGTCAGGGTAACCGCCCGCACGATTTGGGGACCGAACCGATCATAGTGTTAGACTACTCAAAGACAATACGGCTTTCGCTCCCACCTGCCCCTCACCCCATGCACTACAAAACTGACGATTTACGTATCCAATCGATCCAGGAGGTCATCCCTCCCGCCCGACTCCACGAAGAGTATCCCGTCTCGGAAAAGGCATCACAGACCGTCCACGAGACCCGTGGTGCGATCCACGATGTCCTGAAAGAAACGGACGACCGGCTGGTGGTGATCACCGGCCCCTGCTCCATCCACGACCCTATCGCCGCCCGTGACTATGCCAACCGGCTCCAGCCGTACATCAATACGTTGCGTGACGATCTGATCATCGTGATGCGGGTCTACTTCGAGAAGCCGCGGACCACGGTAGGCTGGAAGGGGCTCATCAACGATCCCTACCTGGACGGAAGCTTCCGCATCAACGACGGCCTCCGTATGGCCCGTAAGCTGTTGCTGGATTTGGCAGAGCTGGGGATAGCGGCGGGAACGGAGTACTTGGACTTGATTAGCCCCCAATACGTGGCGGACCTGATCAGTTGGGGGGCCATCGGGGCGCGTACCACGGAAAGCCAAGCGCATCGCGAATTGGCCTCAGGGTTATCGTGTCCGGTAGGTTTCAAGAACGGCACCAACGGCGATTTGCAGATCGCCATCGACGCCATCTACTCCGCGATCCACCCTCACTTCTTCATGTCCCTGACCAAAGCGGGAAATTCAGCCATTTTTTCTACGACCGGCAACAGCGATTGCCACCTTATCCTGCGCGGTGGAAAGCATCCCAATTACGATGCCGCCAGTGTACAACAGGCCTCAGAAGGATTGCATAACGCAGGATTGCCCTCTCGAATTATGATCGATTGCAGTCATGCCAATAGCGCCAAACAACCGCGACGCCAGCGGGAGGTCTGCTTAGATGTGGTCAATCAGGTAGCGGGAGGCGATGGCCGCATCTTTGGCGTCATGCTGGAGAGCCATTTAGTGGAAGGCCGCCAGAACGCCGTACCCGATCAACCCTTGGTATACGGCCAGAGTATTACCGATGCCTGTCTCGCCTGGGAGGATACGACCAAACTCCTGGAGGAATTGGCCCGCGCCGTACGCACACGTCGCGCAAAAGCCAAAGAATAAAAATTAAAAATCATAAAAGAGGATCTTTCTTTTAACGGAAAGAGAAAGATCCTTCTTTTATTTTTTCTGTCCAGGATTAGCGCAAGGACAGCAAATGATTCGGCTGGTAGAAAAATTCGAGAGTCCCTTCTCCCGGCTGGGGTGTACGCGGAAAATACAAACCCAACACCGCACTCTTTCGGAATTTTAGGACGGGTCCCGCATTGGGTCCAAGGAATAGTCCGGCCATCACTCCCAAGTCAGGTTCGTGACCGACCAACATTACTACTTCGCGAGGGGTACAAGTACCGAGCATATCCAGCACGGCACTGGGAGAATAACCTTCGCCAAGGGCGTCACTGCGTTCCAAAACTCCCTCCCGACCCAATGCCACAGCAGTGATCTCGGCGGTTTGGCGTGCCCGGAGGCGAGGGCTGGTAATAATCCGGTTGGGCCGCAAGCCCATGGCATAGAGCGCCGTCGCCACCTTGCGCTGACGTTTTATTCCGGTCTCGGTGAGGGGACGCTGATCATCGTCGGGATAGCGTTCTGGGTTTGGCTTTTCGGCTTGGGCATGACGTAGCAATATCAGTTCCATACTCTACTCTCCTGGACTCTTCTATTCAGACAGCCATCTTACCAATGAATTCATCCCTTCACCAGATACTTTCCCGCATCACAACCCAAATCGGCACGGTGATGCGCGGACAGACGGATATCATTCGCAAGCTTCTCTCCGCATGGATCGCGGGGGTACATGTCTTACTTGAAGATTTTCCAGGAACTGGCAAGACCACCCTTGCCAAGGCACTGGCACGGAGCGTTGAGGCACGTTTTGCGCGCGTCCAGTTTACCCCCGACCTACTCCCCAGCGATATTATCGGCGTTTCGATTTGGAACCAAAATGAGGGTAGTTTTCGTTTCCATGAGGGGCCAATTTTTACGCACGTACTACTTGCGGACGAGATTAATCGGGCCTCGCCACGCACCCAATCGGCCCTCCTTGAAGCGATGGCAGAATCGCAGGTAACTATTGACGGGCTACGCCGGGCATTACCGGACCCCTATTTTGTAATCGCCACCCAGAATCCGGTCGAATCGCACGGTACTTATCCGCTACCCGAGGCACAACTCGACCGCTTTGGTCTCCGGCTGAGCCTTGGTTATGTTGCGCTGGAAGATGAAATACGGATGCTGGAGTATTCTACTGCGGAACATCCCGTTGATCGGCTTACCCCTTGCGCTACGCTTGATGATTTGCGTGCAGCACGGAGTGCGGCTGCGGAAGTCGGGGTCGCAGAATCAGTTCGTGGCTATATCGTCGCCCTCACTGCCGCGACTCGTCATCGCGCTGAAATCCGGATGGGGGCAAGCCCACGTGCGTCGATTACCCTTTTTCAGCTCGCACGGACGCTTGCACTGATCGATGGCAGAGATTTCGTAACCCCGGACGACGTACAAAGCATTGCCGTCGATGTGCTCGCCCATCGCCTCGTAATCGACCCCCAGGCGCATTATTCGGGAACCACAGCGAGCGAGCTGGTGTGCCGGATTATTGCCGACGTTCCAGTACCGGTCTGAAAAACTTCCTTCGCGTCAGGAAAAGAGGTCATATAAAAGGCAAAAGGAAAGACCTGACCCTGCGATTTCTCCGATTTCTAAGGGGTCAGTGCCCCGTCATGGTACGCATCATCATCCACAAGATGGCGACGCTGATGGCCAGGTTGAAAGTAATCATCCACTGGAGGAGCTTGAATTTTCCCTCGATTCGCTCCTCAAAGATGGTAAAGTCCTTTCTTATCAGTTCAATATCCTGTTTTGTCGCCAGTTCTCCAGTGCCGGACCTCAGCACATTTGCCAAAGCGTTTACCTGTGCTTCTGCCTGCGACTCACTGAAGCCCGCCTCCCGTAGTGTTTTAACGTAGGCGAGGGTGTCGAAGGTAATTGTAGTCATGGTGCCTCCTAATGATCTCCGAGCATGGTGCGGAAGTAGAAGGGTGTCAAGTACGGTTCATGCGTTTTCAGGTGGTTCGCTTTCCCGTTCCAGGGAATCCAATTCCGCCGCAGTGAAACCAGCGGCAAGACGCGCCGTGCGGTTATAGGGACCGTGGAGTTTTTTTCCCAGGTGGCGGATCGCCAAGGTGCGGTAGGTAGTTTCGACAGGAAGGCCACGTTGGGCGCATAAAAAACGGAACCAACGATCGCCGGCGGCGACGTGACCAATTTCGTCGCATAGGACTTGAGCAAGGATGGTCACCGATTCGGTATCTCCCGCTGTCGCGAAACGTTGCGAAATACCAGGGGTTACATCCAATCCATGCGCCTCCATTAGCCGCGGCACGAGGGCCATACGTACCATGGGGTCGGCGGCGGAGGCCTGGGCAATTCCCCACAAACCGTCATGGGCGGGAAAGTCACCGTAGTCATATCCCAAGTGGCGCAGGCGATCGCGCAATAAACGAAAGTGCAACGCCTCTTCGTCGGCTACCCGCACCCAATCGCCGTAGTACTCCGCAGGTAGACCTGGAAAGCGGTGTACCGCGTCCCAGCCAAGATTGATGGCGTTGAACTCAATGTGGCTGAGGGCATGGAGAAGAGCCGCATGGCCGCGCGGGCTACCCGGACCACGGCGGGGAAGGTCGCGCGGATGGAGCAACACCGGCCGGCCGGGGCGACCCGGTACCTCCACCGGGTGGGGCGTACCGCCATCCGTCAGCACCAATTCGCCCGCACGCCAAGCAGCCGCCGCTGCTGCGGTAAGGGCGATTTTACGATCCGGATCCGGTTCCGTCAGACAGGTTAGGGCGGCGTCAGTCAATGTGGTCATGTGGTCATGGCTGGGTATGAACAGAGAGAGACGATATAGTAGACGTTATTGGAAACTTCGCTGCGGATACCGAGAATCGGTTGCACTGCGAGGAATTCTTGAGAATGCCCAATACTGGAGATGTCTTGTGCGTATCCTCCTGTCCGGACTCTTAGCCTTTCTGCTGATCGCCGCGCTCGGCGGTTGTGGTCAGAAGGGACCACTCTATCTGCCGTCACCCGATCACCCTACGCAACCCCGTGCGCCAGGTGGATAATCTGCGCTGACGATGCTATCCCCTTCACTATGCTTCTGATTAGGACTCTACCGTGGACCATTTCCGGTACCGAGAGGGGCGGCTGTGTTGTGAGGCCGTGCCGCTCGACCACATTGCGGAGCGTTTCGGCACTCCCTGCTATGTCTACTCCCGCGCCACTATCGAGCGTCATTGGCAGGCGTTCTCGCGCCCGCTTGTCGCCCACGAACACCTGTTGTGCTACTCGGTCAAGGCCAACTCCAACCTGGGGATATTGAGCCTGTTGGCACACCTGGGTTCCGGTTTCGATATCGTCTCCGTAGGCGAGTTGGAACGGGTATTGGCGGCTGGAGGTGATCCGCGCAAGATAGTCTTCTCCGGGGTAGGCAAGCGCACCGATGAGCTGCGCCGCGCGTTGGCGGTCGGGATCCATTGCTTTAACGTGGAATCGCTGGCCGAATTAGAACGATTGAACCGAGTAGCGGGAGAGATGGGCGGTCGAGCTCCAGTATCATTGCGGGTCAATCCCGATGTGGATGCCGGCACCCATCCCTACATTGCTACCGGACTTAAGGAGAGTAAATTCGGCATTCCTATGGCCGAAGCCGAAGAGACTTACCTGCGAGCAGCCGCGCTGCCCCACCTGCGGTTGTTGGGGGTGGATTGCCACATTGGCTCTCAACTAACGACGCTTGCCCCCTTTACGGATGCATTGGAACGGGTATTGGTCTTGGTGGATCGTCTTAAAGAACAAGGGATTACACTCTCCCACCTCGACATGGGTGGCGGCCTGGGGATCCCTTACCGCCACGAACATCCACCAAGCCCCGACAGCTACGCCGCAGCCCTCCTCCATGCGCTACGGAACCGACCGCTGACCCTGATCATCGAGCCGGGACGAGCCATCGTGGGCAATGCCGGCATCTTGTTAACCCGTGTCGAGTACCTCAAACACACTGCGGACAAAAACTTTGCCATTGTCGATGCCGCCATGAACGACCTGGTACGCCCCGCGCTTTATCACGCTTGGCAGGACATCATCCCCGTGGCGCCGAGGGAGGACCTGCCGACCACCCTCTACGACATCGTAGGACCAGTATGCGAGAGCGGCGATTTCCTGGGCCGCGAACGCCACCTTACCTTGGTTGCCGGTGACCTGTTGGCGGTACGTTCCGCCGGAGCCTATGGGTTCTCCATGAGTTCCAACTACAACTCGCGTCCTCGGGCTGCCGAGGTCTTGGTGGACGACACCGAGATTCACTGGGTACGCGCCCGCGAGAGCCTGGCCGACCTCTATGCCGGGGAACGAGTATTTCCGTTTCATTAAGTAAGCCGGTTGACTTTTTCGTACCCGAAAAGATAGCATAGGTTCTTGTAAAACCATGGTAAAATTATACTCATGGTCCAAAAATCCAATCGTCACCCGTCCTTACTCGTCCGGGTCGCCGTATTTTATGAGGAAGTAATCCATGTCCATGGTCTGTCAGGTGACGGGCAAGCGCCCGGTCAGCGGACACAATGTGTCCCACGCCAACAACAAGACTCACCGCCGTTTTCTGCCTAATCTCCATAGCCATCGTTTCTGGGTGGAGTCTGAAAAACGTTTTGTACGTCTACGCGTCTCCTGCCAGGGGATTCGGACTATCGATAAACTCGGTATCGATAAGGTCCTGTCGGACATTCGCGCCCGTGGCGAGAAGGTCTGACGATAACTATAAAAAAACAGTAAAGACCTGCCCGACTCTGCTCCATCGTAACTAAGGCATTGGGAGAACCATTGTGCGCGACAAGATAAAATTAGTATCCTCAGCTGGTACCGGCCATTTTTATACCACCACCAAGAATAAGAAGACTACCCCCAACAAATTGGAATTCAAGAAATACGATCCAGTGGTACGTAAACACGTTCTTTACAAAGAATCTAAGATTAAATAATCGCTTACCTCTTGGAACCGGGGGGTGGTTCCACGTCGTGCGTGCGCGACAGGGTTGCCTCCGTCGCTCGTTTCTCCAGGCACACTCTTGTGTGCTTGGAGAGCCTCGCTCATACTATCGGAATGGCCGATTTCACCTCTTCTCTTACCAACCACTTCCTCATTGCGATGCCGATGTTGGCAGACCCTAATTTTTTCCACACGGTAACCTACGTCTGCGAGCACAGCAGAGAGGGAGCGATGGGGATCGTAGTGAATCGACCCCTCTCGATCACGGTGGGAGAGGTCCTGGAACAGATGGGGATCGGCATTGAGGGCGGAGAGGCGGTGCGTCGTCAGCCGGTCTTTCTGGGGGGTCCCGTACAGCGCGAGCGGGGTTTCGTCATCCACCAACCGATAGGAAATTGGGAAGCCTCGTTGGCGGTAACCGATACCATCGGCATTACCACCTCTCGGGATATTCTGATGGCGATGGCCAATGGTACCGGTCCGCGGCGTTCCCTGGTGGCCCTCGGCTATGCGGGTTGGGGTGGAGGACAGATCGAACGGGAAATCGCCGGCAATGCCTGGTTGAGCGGTCCGGCGGACCAACGTATCCTGTTCGAGACGCCGGTCGATCGACGCTGGCACAACGCCGCCATGATCCTCGGGGTGGACTTGAACCTCCTCTCCGGCGAAGTGGGCCACGGGTAAACCGATGTCGTCTCCCCGCCCGTGACCAATCCTCCCCGTACCCTACTCGGCTTCGACTTTGGATTGCGCCGTATCGGCGTGGCGGTGGGGCAAACCCTTACCGGGACCGCAGCCCCTCTTCAAACTTTACGTTGTATCGATGGTAATCCTGACTGGGAAGTGATTTCGCGACTGATCGGCGAATGGTGCCCAGTTGCCCTGGTGGTGGGTCTGCCGATTACCGCCGATGGTACCGAAACCCCCTTCCTTGCCGCAGTGCGGGGCTTTGTCCGTCGTCTCGAAGGGCGCTATCAGTTACCCGTTCATACCATCGACGAACATCTCTCCTCCCACGAAGCGGAGTTGCGTTTATCTGTGGCGGGAAGTCACCTCCCGCGCGGAACCTCCGGTGGTGCCGGTAGAAAGGCGCGTCCCTCAGCTCGGGAGGCCATCGACCGGGTCGCCGCTCAGGTCATCCTTCAGACCTGGCTCGCCGACCAGACTGTCCCTAAAAGTGCTTGTGATTTAATCTGATGGATCATGTAACCCCTCATCAGGTCGATGACTTGCTGCCCTCCATGGCCCGGCAACTCGTCGCCCTCCTTGCCGAACGCCGGATCACGACCCCCCTTCTGGTGGGCATCCATACTGGTGGGGTGTGGATTGCACAACACCTGTCGCGGTTGCTCAACCTATCCGAGCCCATGGGGCGCTTAGATATTTCCTTCTACCGTGATGATTTTACCCGCGTTGGCATGAACCCGGAGGTCAAGCCGTCCTATCTCCCGGTCGCGATCGATAATCGCCACCTCATCCTGGTGGACGATGTGCTCCATACCGGACGTACCATCCGTGCGGCACTCAATGAGCTGTTTGACTACGGTCGTCCCGCAGGTGTTCTGTTGGCCGTATTGGTCGAACGTAGCGGCCGCGAGCTGCCGATCCAGGCCGATGTGGTGGGTCTACACCTGGATCTGGGACCGGGAGAACATGTAAAACTTACCGGCCCCGATCATCTGGCCTTGCTGGTCCAAAAGGTACAAAGCCGCTGAACAGTCGACGAGCGATTATTGTGTATATTCAAAAAAATAAAGGATTAAAGATTTTTCTTTTAGGTATAAAAGAAAAATCTTTAATCCTTTATTTTTGCGCGGGCAACCTTCCTACGCTAACCGACAACCACGAAGTCGTCCATGAATCTCCAAGAGTCTCCCACTTGGCTGAGTTCCGCCAATCTTCAGGTAGACAGCCAGGGACGTCTACGCCATTTCCTCAGCATTGAGGGCCTGAACCAACGACTGGTCACCGAAATTTTGGATACCGCCGAATCATTCGCGGTACTTCCGGAACAATCGGTCAAGAAGGTCCCCCTGCTGCGCGGGAAGACCATTGCCAACCTATTTTTCGAGGCCAGCACTCGGACCCGCACCACCTTTGAGTTGGCCGCCAAGCGACTCTCCGCCGATGTGCTCACCATCAATGTCCCGACCTCTTCGGCGACCAAGGGTGAATCGTTGCTGGATACCCTACGCAACCTGCAAGCGATGCACATCGATATGTTCGTGGTGCGCCACGCCCAAAGCGGTGCGGCCCACTTCATCGCCTCTCACGTTTCCCCCCATGTCAGCGTCGTCAACGGCGGTGATGGTCGTCACGCCCATCCGACCCAGGCGCTGCTCGATATGTTCACTATCCGCCGCCACAAACCGGATTTTTCGGTTCTGACGGTGGCCATTGTCGGCGATGTCATGCACTCGCGGGTGGCACGTTCCCAAATCCATGTCCTGAACCTCTTGGGCGTCAGAGAAATTCGCGTGATCGCACCGCGTACCCTGTTGCCGAATCACCTGGAGGATATGGGGGTGCGCATCTTTACCAATCCCCTGCAAGGATTAAAAGACGTTGATGTGGTGATGATGCTGCGCCTTCAACGGGAGCGCATGGAGAGCGCCATGTTGCCCTCGGGGTTGGAGTTTTTCCAGATCTACGGCCTTACCCCCGAAAAACTCGCATTGGCCAAACCCGACGCCTTGGTCATGCATCCCGGCCCCATCAATCGTGGTGTCGAGATGTCTTCCGAGGTAGCGGATGGTGCTCAATCCGTGATCCTCCAGCAGGTGACCCACGGCATTGCGGTACGCATGGCGGTCATGTCGTTGTGTCTGGGTAGCCATGCGGTTGAACGTGGGCGTTTGGGTGGAGAAATATCACCACTCAGAAGGAGGATATAGTTATTATGTCTTATATCAAACGCATCCGCATTCGGGGTGGACGGGTGATTGATCCCTCACAAGGACTGGATGAAATTCTTGATATCTGCCTTGCCGATAAGCGTGTGGTGGCACTGGGGGAGGCCCCGGATTTTCAGGCCGATGAAGTGATCGACGCCACCGGTCTGGTCGTCTGCCCAGGACTGGTCGACCTGCGGGTCCATCTGCGCGAACCGGGTCAAGAACACAAGGGCACCATCGCCAGCGAGACGGCGGCAGCAGCAGCGGGGGGTATTACCACGGTGTGTGTCCCCCCCGATACGGTGCCTATTATCGATACGCCAGCGGTGGCGGAACTCATTAAGGTACGGGCCAACCAATCCGACAAGGCCTGGGTGCTTACCCTCGGCGCCCTGACCAAAGGCTTGGCGGGCGAACAGATCAGCGAGATGGCAGCCCTCCAAACCGCGGGTTGTGTGGGGGTGAGTAACGGGCTGCGGCAGATCAACAATACCCTCATTTTGCGCCGGGCGATGGAATATGCGGCGACTTTCGGTCTCACCGTGTTTTTGCATCCCCAGGACCCTTGGCTCTCTGCCAGTGGTTGTGCCCACGAGGGCGTGATTTCCGAGCGGCTGGGACTGCCCGGGATCCCTGTGGCCGCCGAGACCGTGGCAGTGACGCGCGCTTTGGTGCTGGCCGAACAGGACGGCATTCGAATCCACTTTACTATGCTCTCCGCGGCACGTTCGGTGGAGATGTTGGCCGAGGCCCAGGCACGAGGATTGCCCGTGACCGCCGATGTGGCCATCCATCAACTTCATCTTACCGAATTGGACATTGCCGACTTCAATGCCCAGTGTCACGTTCTACCGCCGTTGCGCAGTCAGTACGACCGCGACATCCTGCGCGTGGCGTGTGCCAGTGGGGTAGTTTCGGCGATCTGCTCCGATCATCAGCCCCATGAGCCCGATGCCAAACTCGCCCCCTTTTGTGAGACCGAGCCCGGTATCTCAGGCTTGGAAACGCTCTTACCGTTGGGGCTACGTCTGGTCCACAACGGCATTCTCGACTTGTCCACTCTCATCTCTCGCCTCTCTTGGCAACCCTCCAGCATCCTCGGTCAGCCCTACGGTACGCTCCAGATTGGCGCACGAGCCGATGTGTGTCTCTTCGACCTCGAACGGCGCTGGACCCTAGATGCCGCGCGCCTAATCAGCCGCGGCCACAATACCCCCTTCCATGGCTGGGAGCTGAAAGGACGAGTGATCCATACGCTTATGGAGGGACGCCGAGTATTTGATTTGGAGGATATCCATCAACCATGCTGACCACGTTGACCACCCTGGCGATTGCCGTTGGGCTTTCGATGGACGCCTTCGCGGTGGCCGTCGCGACCGGTGCGCTGCTGACGCGCGACCACATCAAACACGCGCTACGTATGGCGGTATTCTTCGGTGGCTCATATTGGGTTTTGAGGGCATATGGTAACATGCGAATGTTTCCACATAGTATATAAGGTTTACCCGCCATGTGTCATATCAACGACCTCATAGACGAAGCCAAATGTTACGAAGAAGTCAGGCGGATACGCTGGCCCAGCGGGGTGTGCTGCCCAAAGTGCACATCCAACAAAATCAGCAAACGCGGCAAAAACCATCGACAACAGGAATGCCGGCGTTACTCATGCCAAAACTGTGGGAACCGGTTTGACGATCTGACGGAGACCATCTTCATGGGGCGGCACCAGCCATTGTCGGTGTGGTTCTCCTACCTGTACCTGATGGGGTTGAACATATCAAACCGCCAGATCGCCATGGAGTTGAACCTGAACGAAAGCGATGGTCAAGCAATGGCGAATCAGTTGCGAGATGGTATCGTCAAACGCCGTCCCAAAGCACATATCAAGGGCAAGGCGGAATGTGACGAGGTGTATATCGTAGCTGGACATAAAGGCCAGCCCGACCGGATCGAGGGCCGGGCTCCGCGCCGTAGGCGGCTCAAGGGAGCACCCGGCCGGGGCACGTTGGAGAAGGATAAACCGCCGATCTTTGGCATGCTCGAACGCGGTGGCGAGGTCCGAATTATCATGCTGGAGAACGTGCAGCAGAAAACCATCCGGCCACTCATAGAAGAGACCATCGAACCTGGGACGCTGATCTATACCGACGAGTACGTGATCTATAACGCCTTGGAGGAGTGGGGCTATGAGCACGCGAGCGTTTGCCACGGTCGCGGGGAATATGCTCGCGACGAGGACGGCGATGGTTTCCATGAGGTCCATGTCAATACGATCGAGGGATTTTGGTCGCTGCTGCGTTCCTGGCTACGTCCTCATCGGGGCATTTCCCAGGAGAAGTTGCCGATTTACCTGGGATTTTTTGAATTCGTACATAACACCAGGCGGCGCGGTCGGGCTTTGTTGGGATCGCTTCTGGACATCCTGCTGCAACCGGCGCCATGTCCTCAAAACTCAATATGAGCCTCTTCGGTTTCTTCCAGGCGCTCATGCCGGTGATCGGTTGGCTGGCGGGTCTTACGCTCCGCGATATAATCGAAACAGTCGACCATTGGGTAGCCTTTGGGCTCCTGTTATTCGTCGGCGGCAAGATGATCTACGAGGCACTATGGCTCAAGCAGGAAGAACAAGAATCCGATGATGGCGCGCATGATCTTGCCACGCTGCTGATCCTATCCATTGCGACCAGCCTTGATGCGCTGGCGGTGGGATTGAGTCTGTCGCTGGTCGGCGTGAATATTGTCATCCCCAGTGCCATTATTGGTGTCGTCTGCTTTGGGTTTACCCTGGCAGGCGTTTGGATAGGTTCCAGGATTGGGCATCTCTTCGAGGAAAAAATCGAGATTGTCGGCGGGATGATTCTCATCGGCATCGGCACAAAAATTCTTTACGACCACTTAACTTAACCTAACCATTTCATATCATCGCCTTCGCTCACCGTATCTATCTATTAATATTAATAATGAACCGCTAGTTCGGTATACCAGTGCCAGTAGCCGGTACCCCGTCATGTGCTACGGCGATGCCCCTTTTGTACCACCTACTTGCCGATTGGAGGTATTCTGAATGCCCCGGTATCTTTTCGATTTTTACGGTGGCATCCGCGTCCACGGCAACAAGTCGGTCTCCACCTCCCTGCCGGTAGACGCCGCACCGCTTCCGTCTCGACTTATCCTGCCCCTGCATCAGCACATTGGCCTTGGCACCGAACCGGTTGTCAAGGTGGGTGACGCCGTCCTCAAGGGACAATTGATAGCTAAAGCCAAGGGATACGTCAGCGCCCCAATCCACGCCCCTTCTTCAGGGCGAGTGGTGGAAATACGGGCATTGCCGGTACCCCACCCCTCCGCACTGGAATCCCCTTGTATCGTTATCGAGACGGATGGGGAAGATCGCTGGTGCGCACATGCGGCTATCCCGGACTGGGAGCACGCGGACCCTGACCTACTTCGCACCCAGGTGCGCGACACCGGGATTGTGGGTCTGGGTGGAGCCGGTTTCCCGAGTTCGGTCAAGCTCAACCCTGGTCCCGATTATCCCATTCAGACCCTGCTCCTCAATGGGGTGGAGTGCGAGCCCTACATCACTGCCGATGATCTGCTGATGCGTACCCGTGCCGTCGAGATCATCACCGGGCTACGCATCCTGGCCCGTATCGTTAACCCCGCAGAGTGTCTAATCGCCGTCGAGGACAATAAACCGGAGGCCTACCATGCCCTCTCCGAGGCGGCCGTCGGCACCTGCATTGAGGTGATTCGTGTCCCGACGCGCTATCCGATGGGGGGTGAGCGACAGATCATCCAGGTCGTAACCGGCAAGGAAGTACCAAGTGGTGGTCTGCCTTCCCATATTGGGGTCGTCTGCCACAATGTCGCCACCGCCTATGCCTCCTACCGGGCCGTGGTCCATGGGGAGCCCCTGCTCGCACGCTTCATAACCCTCACCGGCGGCGCCGTTCCACAGCCGCGCAATCTTGAGGTGCTGCTCGGTACACCGGTGGCTTTTCTGCTTGATCACTACCAAGTACGCCAGGATCGGATCGAACGTCTGATCATGGGGGGGCCGATGATGGGCTTTGCCCTAACCCACGACAACGTGCCGGTGGTCAAGACCTCCAACTGTCTGCTGTGCGCCACCGCCGCCGAGATACCACCGGTCCGCATCCCACAACCCTGCATCCGTTGTGCCGCCTGCGCCACGGTCTGTCCCGCCAATCTGCTGCCTCAGCAGTTGTACTGGCACGCGCGTGCGCGCGACTTCGACAAACTCGTGGACTACCACCTCTTCGATTGCATCGAATGCGGTTGCTGCGCGGAGGTCTGCCCCAGTCATATTCCCTTGGTCCAGTATTATCGTTTTGCCAAGAGCGAGATTAGCGAACGCAGACGTGCCCAGCAAAAAGCCGACCTCGCCCGACATCGCTACGAGGCACGGGAGGCCCGTGTCGAGCGCGAGAAGCAGGAAAAGGTCGCCAAGCTTGCCCAGATGAAGATCGCCGCTGCAGCTCCTGCCTCCGCCAAGGAAGACCAGGGGGGAATGGATGCGAAGCGGGCGGCAATCGAGGCCGCTATTGCCCGCGCTGCCGCTAAAAAGGCGATGGCCGGTGTAGCCCCGAAAAATACCGACCAACTCTCCCCGGCCCAACAGGCAAGGGTCGCCGAAGCGAATGCCCGTCGTACCGCCGCCAGACAGGCCGCCGACCAAACTGCTCATCCCGGAGATGCTGAGTAATGGAATTTAAGACCGCCTCTTCCCCCCACGTCCATGCCCCCACCTCGGTAACCCAGACAATGGGCGAGGTACTCGTCGCCCTTGTCCCGGCTTTGCTCGGATTGGTATGGTTTTTCGGTTGTGGGATCGTGGTCAATATCGCCATCGCGGTGACCGTCGCCCTAGCTGCCGAGGCGGGTATGCTCGCCGCCCGCAGTCGGCCCATACTCTCAACCTTGCGCGACCTCTCCGCGACGCTCACCGCGGTCTTGCTGGCCATGGCGTTACCTCCTCTCGCGCCGTGGTGGGTGGCGGCAGTGGGATCGGCATTCGCCATCGTCTTCGCTAAGCACCTTTACGGAGGGCTGGGCTACAACCCGTTCAATCCCGCCATGGTGGGATATGTCCTATTACTGGTCTCCTTTCCCAGGGAGATGACCCAATGGTTACCACCTGTCGGCGTAACCTCCAGTTGGGTGGGTCCGTTGGATGCGATTGGCCTCATCTTCAATGGTCATACGATGGGCGGGTTGGCGGTAGATGCGCTCTCTCATGCCACCCCTCTGGACTCCCTGCGTCAGCAGCTTGGGTTGCACCATACCGTTACGGAAATCGTTGGGATGAGTCCAATCTTTGGGTGGATAGGAGGTAAGGGCTGGGAGTGGTTGGCCCTGTTGTATCTGGCTGGGGGGCTATGGATGCTCGGGCGACGTACCATCACCTGGCACATCCCCGTCGGGATGCTGGGGGCGTTGTTCGTCATGGCTGCCCTGTTCTACAGCATCAATACCAGCCGTTATCCCTCGCCGCTATTTCACTTATTCAGCGGCGCATCCCTGTTCGGCGCTTTTTTTATCGCCACCGATCCGGTATCAGCGGCTACCACTCCCTGCGGCCGGGTGATCTTCGGTGCAGGCATCGGGATACTGGTCTACCTCATCCGTACCTTTGGCGGCTATCCCGATGCGGTCGCTTTCGCCGTGCTGGTGATGAATATGGCGGCACCCACCATCGACCAATACACCCAACCGCGGGTCTACGGACGATAGGAAAATCCAACCGCGTCTAGTTTTGGATTTTGGAAAACATAGAGCCCCTCCTTCGTAAGTAAAAAGGCTCACTCATCACTAATTATAAATATTATTATTGCGATAATTGGGCTACGTAGCGAATAAAATTGTTGTTCTCTCTCTCTCCAATCCTTGACCAAGGCCAGCGTATGGCGGCAGACCGCCATCCGGTCGCGCATGGTGAAGGCACCAGGGGCTTCGTAGCTTCCGGTCTTGCGGATTGCTGGCAGTACCTCGTGGGTGACCCAGCGGCGGAACGGCTTTGCCGTGGGTTTGTCACTGCGCAGGATGAGGGTGTACAGGCCAGACTCGGAGATGATACTGAACTGTCGGCGTTGTCCAGAGCTGGTATCAGCCAAACTTACATCAGCTTTCTCATCATCATCCAGAGGACGGACCGCCATTGCAGTGTTGCTGAGGTCCAGCACATCGCATACGTCCGTCGCAACGAACCACGGCTCACCATCTTGGTCGATGACGCGAACAGGGAGATTGGTATCGGGGAAGGTATAAACGACAGGCACGGACGTGCCAGTGGTGGATTGAGTCGTCATGGTGACGCTCCTTTGCAATTCTGCATCGACTGCGCCATTACGCATCTGATTTTCTTGCGCGCTCGCACACGGCATCCAAGACTTGGATGATGAAATCCGAAGTCGTCTGCCCATAGGTCTTCAACGTTAATCGGCAGTTCAAAGTAATCACCCGATCAATGCGTACCCAGCTATCTATGGGTAATGCACCGGAGGTAAGATCTGTTCTAGCAATCGGAATTGAATCGGAGTGATGGGAGCGCGAAGTTAGCCCCACAGCCAGGAAGTCTCCATAGGCGTCGGCGTCAGTCAATACCATTATTGGACGTTTTTTCATGGCGGACAAGTCGGAGAATGGGAATGGCACTTGAACAATGTCGCCCCGCTTACAAGTCATTCCACACCTCGTCTTCCTTGTTGTTCCAAACGGTTTGCATGGATTCGGCTTGTGCGTTCATCAAATCCTCCCATTCCGTCCGATCCATCTTGGCCTTCAGAAATCCGATAAAATCAATTACTTCCCTGGTTTGTTCGTTTGGCAGTGTTTTCAATTGTTCATAGGCGAATTGAGTTAGTGTCATAATAATCTCATGAGAATCATGGCGGTGTTTGTCAACATAGTTGTCCGATGTCCATATAAAATACGCGTTATTTTTC
>CAUYUB010000567.1:0-1205 GCA_963575685.1 Gammaproteobacteria bacterium
CGAACTCCTCGCTACGGCGTCGGGTCGCTTCGTCAGGATTGGCGAGAATGAATATCTCGGTCTGAGCCAAGACTTGCATCGACGCCTAGAGGCCATCCGTGCCGTCCAGGATCGTGGGCGGGTCCATCCCCTCGCGGTCGGCCTGCTCGATGAGGCCCTTGACGGGCTTCAGGTCAAGACTGACCCGGTATGGAAGGCGCAAAAACAGCGCATCGCTGAAGCTGGCGATCTGACCCCTGAACTCCCCTCGACATTGTGCGCAGAATTGCGCGACTACCAACTTGATGGTTTTCGCTGGCTGGCTCGTCTCTCCCACTGGGGAGCCGGGGCTTGCCTCGCCGACGACATGGGTTTAGGCAAGACTGTCCAGGCCCTCGCCCTGCTCCTGGCGCGCGCCGCTGGCGGACCGGCGTTGGTGCTGGCCCCAACCTCGGTCTGCGCCAATTGGATCGACGAGGCCGCTCGTTTCGCGCCAACCCTCAACGCCCGAACTTTCGGTTCCGGCGACCGAACCGCCCAACTCGCTGCCCTCGGCCCCTTTGACCTGCTGGTGTGCAGCTATGGCCTGCTCCAGTCCGAGTCCGAGGCTCTGGCGAAGGTTGCCTGGCATACCCTCCTTGCCGATGAGGCCCAAGCCTTCAAGAATTCCCAGACCAAGCGCTCCAAGGCAATCATGGGGCTGCAAGGGGCGTTTCGTATGATTACCACCGGCACCCCTATCGAGAATCACCTGGGCGAATTATGGAACCTGTTCCGTTTTATCAACCCTGGATTGCTCGGCAGCCTGGAACACTTTAACAACCGCTTCGCCAGCCCCATTGAACAGCGCCAAGATAAGGATGCCCGTCACCAATTGAAACGCCTGATCCGCCCGTTCATCCTGCGTCGTCTGAAGAGCGACGTGCTCACCGAATTGCCCGAACGCACCGAAATCACGATTCACGTCGAGCTAAGCAACGAGGAGCGCGTTTTTTACGAAGCATTGCGTCTCACTGCCTTAGAACGCATTGCGAATGCTGGAGGCCAGGGAAGCGGTGATCCGCGTTTTCAGATTCTTGCCGCGATCTGCTCCAAAATCCGTGCCGGCGAGACCTGATAGGGTAGCGCCGTAATCACGATATTCAGGCTGCCGTCGCTGTCCTCGCGGGTCCAACGGGCACGCATCCGTAGCGACCCCCCGCCAGTGCGATAGATACGGAGCAGGT
>CAUYUB010000568.1:0-1205 GCA_963575685.1 Gammaproteobacteria bacterium
GCTGCTATTAAAGCAGCCCGGGCGGGAGAGCACGGCAAGGGATTTGCGGTAGTGGCCTCGGAGGTTCGTAAACTTGCGGAACGTAGCCAAGTAGCAGCCCAGGAAATTGGTGAATTGGCGACCAACAGTGTGCATCTCGCCGAAAAGGCAGGCAAGCTCCTCGGAGAGATGGTGCCGGCAATCACAACGACCGCAGATCTGGTTCAAGAGATTGCTGCAGCTTCCAAGGAGCAATCCGGTGGAGTTGGTCAGATTAATACCGCCATGAGTCAACTTTCACAACTTACCCAGACCAATGCCAGCTCTTCCGAGGAATTGGCCGCCACTGCTGAGGAACTAGCGGCCCAGGTTATTAACCTCGAAGATTTGGTCGTCCTTTACTTTGTTTCCGCCAAAAACGTTGCCGCACGGCGTACCTCCACTCATCAAGCGCAGGCAATAGGTCACACTGCTCAACCGAAAGCACCATCCACCCAATCAACCAGCCGAAAGAGCGGACAGCCTTTGGCAATGAGAGGCTCGGTGGGAGGAGGAAAGAAAGTGGCCGCCATTCCCAACGATTTCGAGGAATTCTGAGAATAGCTCCTGAGGGTCCCTGTTGGACCGAGCTGACAACTTGAGTCGCCTTATAACAATTCTCCGCCGTGGTTGAACTCACGCTCATGCTCAAGGATCTTGATGATAGTTTGAAAGAATTATTAATGGACCAGTTGCCACGTCCGGTTGTGGATACCGTTACCATCAGCTTTTCACCGCCTGACGAGTTACGGGGAGGACAGATGGAATCGCTTCCCGCGATTAACCTCTTCCTTTATGACATCTGCGAGTGCCGGGAGCTGCGTAACTGTGAACCGAACATCGAACGCACCAGGCGCGAGGGTGATAAAAGCTTCTTCACGATCAGCAAACCCCTGGTGCGTATCGACTGTTCGTATTTGATCACTGCTTGGCAGAATCCGGGCACGATCAAGGCGGTGGATGACGAACATTACTTGCTTGGCGTAGTCATGAGGGTATTGCTGCGCCATCCAGTATTGCCGAAGGAGGTCCAAATTCCCTCCATGGTATTGCAATGCACCTCCCTTATGCCATCGCCATCATCATCACGGGCATATTCACGTCGCGAATGACACACTGTTCCGTGTTTTCGTCCTGATTTTCCAACTTTGTTGTTATACTAACGATTCATCGGTATAAAAAGTTAT
>CAUYUB010000569.1:0-1203 GCA_963575685.1 Gammaproteobacteria bacterium
CTCGTATCCATCCGTTTCGAGATCGACGTCTGATGAAAGCGTCTCTGCCGTATCTCCAAGAGCCGCTGCATTAATGGGCGTTGCGGCTGCCCTGAATGACCGTGAAATTGTCGCCATATTATCCCACCAGCGCAGTCTGTATCGCGCTAATTGCGTTGTTCAGTGCCGTTGCGGTGTAGATTGTCTGTTCGGCCTTGTATCGGTCGATTATTGCCTGGCATTTGGTTTGGAGTTCTGCCTGTGCCACCGTAACATTAGTGAGGTTGTTCCACGATACGGAAACGTTCTGATTGATTACCTCCGTCGCTCCGTTCGCACATGCGAGCGTTGCGGTGATAATGTAGATCCCGCTGTCCATCTTCGTTACTGATTTTTTAGTGAGCGTGCATGTCAATGCCATGTCTAATTACCTGCCTCTGTTCTGATTAATTCTCTTTCCAGTGTTACCTCGACGTCCATCTGTTCGGGATGATCGAGTTTGATCGCCATCATTCCTTTCAGGACGCGCCCATCTTCATAGGTCTTGCCCGCGAGAATGACGTAATCGCCATACGGTACCGGTGTGAACAGGAATCCGCCCTGCGCATCAACCATAACGGACTGTACTGCCGCTCCGTCCTTCAACAGGGAAACCTGCACACCCACCAGCTCTGCCGGAGCCGCTGGGTAAAGCACCTTTCCCGCGATCAGCCCGGTCGGGGTAACCATCTCCGGGAGAATAAACCAGAGGATGACGAGGGCAAGGACAATGAGCGACAGGATGATTTTGAAGATGAGGAATGAACTGCTCACGGGTTCGGCGCCTCCGTAATGGGCTTAACGCCGCCCGTCTCAATCGCTTTCATGATCGGTGCAACCTCCTCATACGGGAGGCGGGAGAGCGTCTGAACTATGGCGTTCAGGAGTTCCCCTTCAATTTCGAATTTCTGTTTTTCTGCCATGATCTTGCTCCTTATGGTGCGTTGTCTAATTGCAGTCTTGTACCGGCTGCATTTGTCCAGTATATGTGGTTGTTATCAGCTTCAATATTTCCAGCTACAGGGCTTGTAGCAACCACACCCGGGGGGATTTTGAGCGAGGCGGTATCGGCGGCGGCGGTGCACGCGGGCAGGTGGAGGTAAGCGGTGGGTGCCGCCGTGTTAATCCCGACCTTCCCCTTAAGCAGGGTTTCCACGATTGAGGAATTTCCGAGTACGACTTGGT
>CAUYUB010000570.1:0-1201 GCA_963575685.1 Gammaproteobacteria bacterium
GTCCGCACGATTCCATACCCTTCTGATATACACAAGCGGCCCTGAACTGCAAGCACCGTGTCACATTGTGACACGTTTTCACCCTGTCTTGTGCCTGGCGGGAGTGATATTAGGCCTGCGTGAAGAAGGACCATTGGCTAACCGTTCGCATCTCCGCCGAAATGAAGGCCGAACTCGCCGTGAAAGCCAGGCGCCGCGGCCTCAGCTCCAGCGCCCTGGCCATCCGAATCCTGTTGGCCGGGCTGAAAAAACGCAAATGACCTATGAAAGCGAAGACTCCTTCTCCTCATCACCTACGCCCTAGCCCTCCTGGCCGGCGCTGCTGTGCTGGCAATCCCGTCGCGCTGGCAATATCACCACCGCGATCGGCACCCTCGGAGCAAGGTGATCGGTTAGATCGATGGACCGGCACTATCGAAACGCGCGACCTCTACCCGCAGCGGCGCCTGGCCCGTGGAACAACCTGCACCATAATCCACCCAACCCCAAGCAGGAGCCATATAGCGGAAAAACACCGCTCTCTTAATCAATTGGTTTCGGTTCAAGTTGAACCGGGGCACCACTTTCCACTTTCCAATTTCCTTCTAATTTCCTTGCAATTCCGCACATTTCACCTATAGATACCACACGAACGCTGTATAACCACATCCAAATTATATGCAAACCGCACAAATTACCGTCCTCCAAGACCTGCAACCTCTGGAAACCTCTGGAAACCTACGTTGCTTGGAAACCCCACCCATAACCTGCACCATTCCGCCCAAACCCAAAGATGGTGCAGGTTTACTTGACAACCCGTCCACCCATCACTTCGCCTATCGCGGCCGGCAATGGCGCATATTCAAGCGCGGTTCCCGCTGGCAACTCTATTTCGAGCACCAAAAAAAGCGCCAAAAACATTCCCTTGGTGCCGTCGATAAAAAGGCAGCGGTCGCCACTGCCAAGATCAAGATCGATGCCGTCTTGGATGGACACCTGGCTACCCTACGTGCCTCGATGCAGCGCCAGCCGGATCCGGAGCCTTCGCGCATCGCCGCCCTGCTTTCCGCCTACGACGCTACCCCCTTGGAAGTCGAAGAAACCACCCGCACCGGTAACCACAACTGCTTCTGCAATTTCCTCCGCCGCGCTTCTTGGCGGCGGCTTCCTGCTGGCTATCCTGGGCCTGGGCGAGCTTCAAGGCATTCTCGAAGAAGCGGCG
>CAUYUB010000571.1:0-1199 GCA_963575685.1 Gammaproteobacteria bacterium
AGTCGGCGATGCCGAAACGCACTTCCTTGCCTTCCATATTGCCAGCGGTCATATCGACGCCCAATCGGCTAAACAGCGGGTTCCCCTGTTGCTCGAAACTGATCGCAACGATTGCCATGACTACGAACATCAGCGTCATGGCCATCAGTACCGCCCACCCTTGGCGGATATCACCGACCATTCGCCCAAAAGTCAGACAAAGAGCCGCCGGGATCAGGAAGATTGACAGCATCTGGATGAAATTGGAAAGAGGTGTCGGATTCTCATAGGGATGCGCAGAATTAGCATTGAAGGGACCACCACCATTGGTACCAAGCATCTTGATCGCTTCCTGTGAGGCAATCGGACCCATCGGCAAGGGTTGGGTCTGCGTCGTTGCGGGTTCGGTAACCAGGTTGCCCTTTTCGTCCTTGAGTGGCTGGCCGGCGGAGTCGAGTTTGGGATTGTCGTATTTCGTAACGTCCAGCGTCGTCACGTCCTGATAGGCATTTAAATTCTGGATGGCACCTTGACTGACGAGAAATACCCCGTAGAACAGCGAAATCGGCAACAACACATAGAGCGTAATGCGGGTGAGATCGACCCAGGCATTACCGACGGTCTTGACCGTGTGCCGGGCAAAACCGCGAATCAGGGCGATAACCACGACGATACCGGTCGCAGCAGAGAAAAAGTTCTGCACCGCCAGACCAAGCATCTGGGTCAGATAGCTCATCGTCGCTTCGCCGGAATAGCCCTGCCAGTTGGTGTTGGTGACGAAGCTGACGGCAGTATTGAAGGAGGAATCTGGACTAACGTTGGCCATCGCCTGGGGATTGAGCGGTAACCAAAGTTGTAACCGTTGCAGGCCATAGATGGCAAGAACGCCAAGCAAGTTGAATAGTAGGATCGCCAATGCGTATTGCAACCAACCCATTTCCTCGCCCTGACGAATTCCGCAAAGGCGATATAGCACGGATTCGATACCGCCACCGAGGCGCAAGGCTAGAATGGGGCGTCCTTCCATCACGTTCGCGATATAATTGCCGAATGGCTTGGCGGTGAGCAGCAGCACCAGCAGGTAAACCCCGAGAAGAAACCAGGCATGATTCGTCATGAAAAATCCTCGGGATTAAGCAGTGCGGCGATCAGATAGATCAACAGCCCCACCGCAACGACAGCACCAACGATATGCAGCCGGGTCATTTGGTACCTCCGAG
>CAUYUB010000572.1:0-1195 GCA_963575685.1 Gammaproteobacteria bacterium
ATCTTGCCGAATTCACCAGAGGTGGGGCGGTAAATACCCGTTGACGTCTCGGTTGCAAAGTTCAGCGCGGGAGCGCCCACCGTGCCGTCCACCAGCGACACGTTCACCGCGCCGGAGGCGATCGTGGAGGCGTTGAGCAAGTTAATTGAGTCGCAGAGCAGAATCACCTGCTGGCTGGCGGGGACGGTTGCCGTTGCCCCGCCGCCGCTCGTAGTGAAGGTAATCTGATAGCCCGGGCCACCGCCGTTCGTTTGGTTGGTGATGTAGTACACCTGCACCGTTTGAGGCAGAACTATCGTCACATTGCCAGTCAGCGTGCCTGTGTACTTTTGAATCGTGTTGGCCGCCTCTGAAGAGCTCAGGGTGTAGCTGCCAGACACCACCGCCTTGGTGAGCTGGGTAAAGTTGAACTGAGTGCTACGACCCAAGCCTACTGTGAAGAATGCAGAGCCGGAGCAGCAGACCACGCAAGAGTCAGCGGGCTGCAAGGAAATTGTTGATGCGGCGTTGATTAGGATGCCGCCGGCAGGGGCAATAGTCAAAGTCCCCGTTCCGCCGTTTCGGACCATCATGAACCAGTCATTGCCCAGTGTGACGGCTGACGTCAGCGCTAGGGTGCCAGAGCCGCCGGTCCAGACATAGGTTGAGGCGCGGTCTGTGTCAAGTGCGGTGTAGTTTGATGCAAAGGTGTTGACCTCATTGGCGGCGTTCAGGGTGTTGGAGATGGCCTTCAAGCCAAATCCAGCAAGGGTGGCCGCATCAACGTTGGATGTACCCACGCCGAAGGCTATGAGGCCCCATGTGCCCGCCGTGGTGGCGTTGGTGGTCAGGTAGATGTACTTGGCCTCGCCGGCTGCGATCGTAACGATTGAGCCGCCAACGTAGTCCCTGACGGAGAAGGTGTAAGACCCGACGTTGCGGAACAGAGCATCAATACCGACCGACGCCTGATTGGCGGGCGGCATGTCTAACGTGAACGAGTCAAGCGTGAAGGTCAGGCCGGTGGTCGTGCCGGCCGTGGTTGCCACCGCCGTGCCGCCTGAAGTAGCCGACAGCGTGAAGGTGGTCGTGCCGTTGGTGAGAATGATGTAGTAGGTGTTGCCGCTGACAATCCCTGTTGCCGTGCCAGTCAAAACCCCGGTGACGACGATGGCTTGACCAACAAACAAGCTTGGGGTCGTGGTGCAAGAGCACT
>CAUYUB010000573.1:0-1193 GCA_963575685.1 Gammaproteobacteria bacterium
CCAATACTGCGGAGTACGGCGATCTGACCCGCGGCCCGCGCATCATCACCGACGAGACCCGCGCCGAGATGCGGCGCATCCTTGCCGAGATCCAGAGTGGTCAGTTCGCCCGCGAATTCATTCTGGAGAATCAGGCTGGTGCGCCGACCCTCAAAGCGATGCGGCGTATTGGTCGCGAGCACCAAATCGAGAAGGTCGGCGAACAATTGCGTTCGATGATGCCGTGGATCAAGGCTAATCGTTTGGTGGATCGCAGTAAAAACTAACGCAGGGTGGTGATCCCTTTTGCCTTTCCGGCATAAAAGAAAAATCATTTAAAGATTTTTCTTTTATGCCAAAAGCAGCTATGAGGGCCAGCACGGGTGATCATGCTCTATACGGATTTCGGTCTCGCCGGTCCCTATCTCGGTCAGGTCAAGGCCGTATTGTATCGAGAGGTACCGGGGATAAGCGTGGTGGATCTATGTGCCGATGCCCCCACCTTTGACCCCTACGCCGCTGCTTATTTGTTGGCTGCCTTGGCTCCCGAGTTTCCGGTCGGCAGCATCTTCCTCGGAGTGGTAGACCCAGGGGTCGGAACGGCACGAGGGGCGGTAGCGGTATGTGCCGATGGACGCTGGTATGTAGGCCCTAACAACGGCCTGTTCGAGATTGTGGCGCGACGTGCCGTCGAAGTACGGTGGTGGAACATCACTTGGCGTCCCCATCGGCTGTCCGCAAGTTTTCACGGCCGAGACCTATTCGCTCCGATTGCCGCACTACTTGCCCGGGGGGAACCGGTACCCGGTGAACCGCTTCCTTGGGCACCACACCCCGATTGGCCGGATGATCGAGCGGCGGTGATCTACCAGGATCACTACGGCAACTGTATGACCGGTCTGCGAGTATCAGTATTACCCGACAGTGCGCTATTGGAGGTCGCTGGTTGCCGACTACCCCGAGCGCGGACATTCTGCTGCCATGCCGTACAAATGATCGGCGTTAGCCCAACGTTGCGCCGCAAAAAGACGTTCGGCATCGTCCCAATGGCGATAGTGGGCATCGTAATAATCTGGGTTCATTAGATGTATTTTTCGCTATTCGCTAAAGCGCGGGCGAAGAACTTGGATTTCCTGCTCATTATCCATAAATCCAGCGGAACCCCTACCCAAATCAGCCTCTAATCTTAGGTAGTTAAAATTCGAAATTCGATA
>CAUYUB010000574.1:0-1189 GCA_963575685.1 Gammaproteobacteria bacterium
GTAGTCAGCGTAGTAACCCCTGTTAACTGGATGGCGAATTCCGCCGTGTTGTCGGTATCGGTATTACCGTACAGTACCCCGCTTACAAATTTCAATTGTCCCGCCAGTGTAAAATTCGCACCAGAGGAGATCAGCGTAGTAAAGGCGTCGTTAGTCGGTGTGGCGGTATTCGCATCTAGGGTGGAAAGGTCAATTTTATCCTGACCGTGCGTGAAATCGGTGATGGAATCCCACGTCGTATTCGTAATGCCCGTTTCAGACAAGACATTAAAATCGAAGGTATCGTTGCCACTACCACCGAAGAGGGTATCCCGGCCGATACCACCAATCAGGATGTCATTACCGGCCCCACCCGCAAGACTATCATTGCCGTTCCCCGAAATGATCTGGTCATTACCCTCACCGCCACTGACGGAATCATTGCCATTTCCGTCGTAGAGGGTATCGTTGCCGCCTCCACCATTGAGGGTGTCGGCGCCATCACCTCCGGTCAAGGTGTTGTCGGAAATATTGCCGGTCAGGACATTATTAAGGGTATTACCGGTAATATTGACCGCCGCCGAACCGGTCAAGGTCAAATTTTCGACGTTGGTCAATGCTCCTAAGCTATAGGCCAAGGCAGTAGAGATAGTATCGATACCGGCGTTGGCGTCTTCGGTCACCACATCGCTGGGGGTATCGATAATGTAGATATCATTTCCAGCTCCGCCGACCAACCTATCCGCACCATTTCCGCCATTCAAGATATCCGTACCACTTCCGCCGTTCAACGAATCAGCATCATTGCCGCCGTTCAACGAGTCGTTACCAATACCACCGAACAGTGAATCACGACCAATGCCACCACTCAATTGGTTGGGTCCATCATTCCCCGTCAAGGCATTGTTTCCATCATTTCCTGCAAATTATCAATGTCACCAATCCCTATAGTCCCGTATTAACCAGCGCCTTGACAACGTCCAGCGCGCTATATGTCGCGGTAAGCGGCAATTATGCCTATGTGGCCGACGGTAGCAGCGGCCTGCGTATTATTAACATCAGCGACCCGACGCATCCACTCTTGGTGGATACGGTCGATACCCCAGGAACGGCTACCGGAGTGGCGATCAACGGCAACACCGCTTATGTCGCCGACGGCAGCCGAGGCTTGGAAATCATCAATATCACCGACCCCACCAACGCCACCTTG
>CAUYUB010000575.1:0-1188 GCA_963575685.1 Gammaproteobacteria bacterium
AATATGCGGCTAAACCAGCTCCATATTGAAGGCTGCCTACAATATGCGGCTAAACCAGCTCCATATTGAAGGCTGCCTACAATATGCGGCTAAACCAGCTCCATATTGAAGGCTGCCTACAATATGCGGCTAAACTGATCCCATATTAACCTTGTCTACAATGAGCGACTCGACCGAACCATCCCCAGATCTGCGCCACCGTGCGGGTCGCTACATGACCCAGTCGACTGGCTATCGCGCCTTTATCCCTGTGGCACTTCCACCGGTTCCGCCGATCCGGATAGAGGGAGAGCTTCAGGCCCAGCTCTCGCTCGCCGACCGCGCTTTGGGCCGCCTTGACGGCTCCATCCAGACTTTACCCAATCCCGATCTCTTTGTTTTTATGTACGTACGGAAAGAGGCCGTCCTCTCCAGTCAGATTGAAGGCACACAAAGCTCGCTCCAAGACCTCCTTGCCGCTGAGGCACATATCTTCTCACCGGACAGCCCCAAAGATGTGGATGAGGTCGTCAACTACGTGGCTGCGATGAACTACGGTCTCGACCGTTTGCGCGAACTGCCCCTATCCGTCCGCCTCATCAAGGAAATCCACGAGCGGCTGCTCCGGGGAGTGCGCGGCGACCGCCTCACGCCCGGTGAACTTCGAGGTTCCCAAAACTGGATTGGCCCAGGCGGTTGCACCCTCAACGAAGCCACCTTTGTCCCGCCACCACCACACGAAGTTCTAGGCGCGCTCGGGACGTTGGAGAGTTTTCTCCATTCTGAAAACGATCTCCCTAAGCTCATCCAGATCGGCCTCGCCCACGCACAGTTCGAGACCATCCACCCTTTTCTGGACGGCAATGGCCGCGTTGGACGGCTACTCATTACCTTCCTGCTCTGCCAACAGGATATCTTGCTGAAGCCAGTACTCTACCTCTCCCATTTCTTCAAACAACACCGCGCTGAATACTACGAGCGCCTCCAAGCCATCCGCGACCAAGGACATTGGGAACAATGGCTGGCTTTTTTCCTGCGCGGCATTACCAGTGTGAGCCGAGAGGCCACCGAGACGGCTCGCCGCATCCTCACCCTGCGCGAGGACCACCGCTCTGCCGTCACCATCCACCTTGGCCGCGCCGCCGGCAACGGTCATCGTGTGCTCGAATCGCTTTACCAGCGCCCCATTGTCTCCATCGCTGAAGTGCA
>CAUYUB010000576.1:0-1183 GCA_963575685.1 Gammaproteobacteria bacterium
TAAAAAGATCATGAATACCAACGACAAGCCCTTCAGTACGACACGCACGGCGCTGGACTCCTCTCCAAGTGAACTGAATATTTTTGGTGGTAAGCGTAGTCAGTCGGCTTTTATACTCGAAAGACCGAAGGAGGTGCGATTCATGAAACGACTATATTTTCTGCTTCCAACCCCCAGAACTGCTTGTCAGACGGTTACGGAGCTGGCGGCGGCTGGTGTGCGCGTAGACCACATACATGCGGTAGCGAGCTACGGATCGGAGTTGGAGTGTGTCCATCAGGCAACCCTACTCCAGACTAGTCAGTTTGGCCGCGGGATAGGGTTGGGTTTATTGGTGGGGGGTTTGGCAGGATTGCTGGGAGGCTGGTTGGCGATAGCTTTCCCCCCGCCTAGTCTGCAAATCGGGATGCGGGGCCTAGTACTGTGTGGGGTAATAGGGGCAATGGTGGGCGCGATACTGGGGGGAATACTGGCTCAGGACCGATTGAATCCCGAAATACTACCTTATGAAGGGGCTATTTTGCGCGGTGCTGTATTGCTCATGGTAGATATACCACGTAGCGAGGTCGCAGCCATTACCGAATTGGTGCAACGCCATCACCCGGAGGCCATCCCCCACATCACCCCTTCCCCTCGAACTCCTACTCCCGTTCCTGTGAACAGCGGATTTTCCTAGAATCCTTGCAGCCTCACTTTACTGCTCGCTTTTAGGTGAATTAGCCAAGCAGCTCAACTTAGACCTTCTACTCCGACGGCAAAAACTCACGGAGCGCCGTTTCATGTCTTTTCCGCTTCGCCCAATCGCATACATATTAGTTTCGTGCAACCACGGCAGTATGATTATTAATCGCAACGACCATCACATGATCAATGCCACCAGTGGTTATGGCGTTGGATTTCAAATCCTCGCAAAATCATGCTTTGATGAGGTCGAAGTGGGTTTGCTGTTGGCGCTCTTAAATTGTCGTCGCAGGCATTTTGGTGATGGCGTTGTGGCAATTGATGGTGGCGCAAATATTGGCGTACACACGGTGGAGTGGGCACGACACATGCATGGCTGGGGAAAGGTAATTGGCTTTGAAGCGCAAGAATTCGTGTTTTATGCGCTGGCCGGCAATGTCGCCTTAAATAATTGTCTAAACGCACAAGTAAACCTTGCCGCGTTGGGCAGACATTGCGGAGA
>CAUYUB010000577.1:0-19224 GCA_963575685.1 Gammaproteobacteria bacterium
GGCTGACGGGCTGCGCCGGTTTCGGACGGCTTACAATGAGATTGCCCGAAAGAACGGGAAAAGCACTCTTTCGGCAGGAGTGGGGCTATACCTCCTGTTTGCAGATAAAGAGCCTGGGGCAGAGGTTTACAGCGCCGCAACGAAGCGGGATCAGGCCCGTATCGTTCACGGGGAAGCGATTAGGATGGTTCGGGCCAGTCCGGCGCTGTCCAGTAGGATAGCGATATTCAGGGATAATTTAAGCGTTGAAAAGACTGCATCGAAGTTTGAACCGCTTGGGGCTGATGAAGATACGCTCGACGGTTTAAACGTGCATGGGGCGATCATCGATGAGTTACACGCGCACAAGACAAGGGGTGTTTTGGATGTAATCGACACGGCAACAGGCTCCAGGCGCCAGCCGCTTTTGTTTGAGATCACTACTGCCGGCTTCGATAGGCAGTCAGTGTGCTGGGAGCAGCATGAGTATGGGCGCAACGTTCTTGAGGGGTTGGTCAAAGATGATAGTTTTTTCTGTTTTGTGGCGAGCATTGATGATGACGACGACTGGAGGAATCGAGAAGTCTGGATCAAAGCAAATCCTAATCTTGGAATATCTGTAAAGATTGATGACCTGGAGCGTAAGGCTGAGAAAGCGAAGGAGCTGCCGGCTTCGCAGAATGCCTTTCGGCGGTTACACTTAAACCAATGGACGGAGCAAGAGGATAGGTGGATAGAGATGGAAGGGTGGAAACGGTGCGATGCTCCGGTTGACCCGGACGAGTTGAAGGGGTTGGAGTGTTATGGTGGGTTGGATCTTTCCAGCACAACGGACGTAACAGCGGTTATTTTGGTGTTTCCGCTGGAAGGTGATTTTCATGTACTGCCATTTTTCTGGATTCCGAAAGACAACATACGGAAGCGATCAGAGCGGGATAAGGTGCCTTATGATGTATGGGTTAGAGAAGGGTTGATGTTCGCAACAGAGGGAAACATAGTTGATTATGACGCTATTCGGATGTTTTTCAGGGAGTTGGTGAAGATATACAACATCAAGGAAGTGGCTCTGGATCGGTGGAATGCGACTCAACTGGCAACTCAACTTGAAGGGGATGGGCTGACGATGGTGCCGTTTGGCCAGGGGTTTGCCTCGATGTCTGCGCCCACAAAGGAGCTGGAGAAGTTGATCCTGGGGCGGCGGCTGCGTCACGGTGGGCACCCGGTGCTGCAATGGATGGCAGGGAATGTGGCGGTAAAGCAGGACGCTGCCGGCAACCTGAAACCGGCTAAGGACAAGAGCAGGGAGAAGATTGATGGAATTGTGGCTCTGATTATGGCTATCGACCGGGCTACAAGGCATGGAGATGAGAGTTCGGTGTATGAAAGTCGTGGTCTTCTCAGCCTTGGGTTGTAACCGTTAAAATATAGGTATCAATGAAAATTCTTGGATTTGAAATCACACCACCTTGGCAAAAGCGAAGTCTTGAAAGTCAGGTCGCTTGGTTGCCTTCTAATCTAAGCGCGAGCGGTATTGATGTTACTCCTGATTCCGCAATGCGCTCGGTCGCTGTGTATTCGTGTGTGAGGCTGATTGCTAACACGATAGGTACACTGCCCCTGTTCTGTTACAAGCGGTTGGCGCAGGGGAAGGAACGCGATGCGAAGCATCCGCTTTACCGGCTTGTTCACGATATGCCGAATAGTTGGCAAACTCACTCGGAATTTTTCTCGATGATGACGGGCCATGTTTTGTTACGTGGCAATGCGTATGCGTACAAGGAGTTCAATGGTGGCGGGATAGAAGAGTTACGCCCGTTGCATCCTGATAAGGTGCGGCCATACTGGAGAAACGGCACAGAGATCCGGTATGAAATTGAGGATGCCACCGGCAAACGGGTTGACCTTGATAGGGAAAGGATTCTGCACATTCGCGGCCTGAGTACGGACGGGCTGATGGGGTTAAGTCCGATCAGTCAGTTGCGGGAAGCGATTGGTTTGTCGATGGCGGCGGAGGATTACGGCGCTCGACTGTTCGGCAATGGGGCGCGGCCTGGTGGGATACTGACTCACCCCGGAAAGATGAATGAGGATTCAGCGAAGCGGTTAAAGAAAGACTGGCAGGAGTATCACGGCGGCAGTAAAAACGCGCACCGGGTAGCGGTTTTGGAAGAAGGGATGAAGTGGGAGGCGCTTGGCCTTAGTTCGGTTGATGCTCAGTTTTTGGAGACTAGGCAGTTCCAGAGAACAGAGATCGCAGCGATATACGCAGTTCCGCCGCACATGATTGGAGATCTGACACACGCGACGTTTAGCAACATCGAGCACCAGTACATTGAGTACAATGTAAACACGCTGCGGCCTTGGCTGGTGGCATGGGAACAGGCATTGATGCGGGATCTCTTCAGCGATGTTGATAAGGAAACTCACATGATTGAGTTTCTGGTAGATGGGTTGCTGCGGGGCGATGCGAAAACTAGAAGCGAGGCATTGGCAATTCAGAGACAGAACGGGATCATCAATGCTGATGAATGGCGGGCGATTGAAAACATGAATCCGTTGCCGGACGGACAAGGCGAGATTTACTTGTTGCCGCTTAACATGACTACGCCGAAGGGGATGGAGAAACAGGAGGAGGCGCCTGTTGAGAAAGCGCCAAAGGCGGAGCCTGATAAAGCGCCTGCTGATGAACCGGCGGCAGACGACAACAGTGATGAGGGGCGCTCTGTTGAAAAGTATAAGACTGCGTTTCGGCGTATTTTCCTTGAGGCGCTTAACCGCATTGTAACAAAGGAAGTGAAGGCGGGACGATCTACGTTGAAGTCGAGCGATGGCAAATCGATGGTAGATAGTTTCTGGGGAGACTACTCAAAGCATGTAAGCGAGGTGTTGAGGGAGGCTGTACGCAGTTATCTTCATATTTTAAATTTCGAGAGTAGTCTTGGCGCGGTGTTGGATGATTTTTCAAATGGCTACGTTCGCCGGTCAGTGACGGATTACGCTGCCGGCGGCGGTGTTTCTTTGCTCGATAGTTGGCAGGGATCTAAAGCTGCGGCTGAAGTTGAGTATTTGTTCGAGGTGATTGACAGGGAGATGAATCATGCGTGAGCAACTTTATTTTGAAATTGATGAGTTAGAATGTCGCTCTGAAGGTGATTCGGGCCGAAAGATTGGTGGATATGCGGCGCTATTCAACAAGTTAAGCGAGGATCTAGGCGGGTTTCGGGAGCAGATAGCACCGGGAGCGTTTGGTAAGTCGCTTAAAGGCCGGGAGGTTGTGGCGCTTTGGAGTCACAACCCCGATCTCGTACTGGGCCGAACTAGCAACGAAACGCTGGTGCTGGAAGAAAATGCTCGAGGGTTGAAGTTCAGTTTGTCGCTGTCGGACACCAGCTGGGGCCGGGATGCGTGGGCGAGTATCCAGCGGCGAGACGTTAAGGGGATGAGTTTCGGGTTTATCGTTGAGAAAGACTCCTGGGACGTGGATCACAAAGAGGAGGCGGCGATTAGAACACTGCATCAAGTGTCGCTGTTTGAAGTGTCTGCGACTGCTTTTCCCGCGTACCCGCAGACAAGTGTAGATACGCGATCTGCTAAAGATATTTTGGAAGTTGGTCTTGCAGAGATAGCAAAACGCGAGGGCTCGAAGTTTGCGTTTGCGCGTGAGAAAGCGAAGCTTAAACTTTTGCAGCTTCGCAGGGTGGCTTAATTTCGAGTAAACTGAAATTAAAGACAAAAGGCGCGGCTTAAGTGCTCCATTGAGACTCTGATGCTTGCGCTGTTCAGTTCCCAAACCTTCCGTTGAATGGTGCGGGTCTGATGGACTTGTTTGTGTTTAACAAGGCCGGAGGACTTTGCCATTCGCAGTTATGAACCTCCTGGCCATAACTGAGGAAGGAAAAGATGAAAAAGTTACAAGAGTTACTTCAGGATCGGGCAAAGCTTATTGCTGACGCTCGAAGTGTGCTTGATACCGCTGAGACAGAGAAGCGGGATCTCAATGCAGAAGAGATGACCAAGCACGAAACCATGTATGCCGACATCGAGAAGCTGGATAAGCAGATTGAAGTTGTTGAGCGGCAGGAAAAGCTTGAGTCGAGCGTGAAAGAAGTTCGCCAAGGCCCGTTGCAGAGCAAGGAAATTGCTACCTCTACCAAGGCTCCGGTTAATATCCGGGCCACTAAGGAGTATGAGGAAAGATGGGCCCAGTTCTTGTTGACCGGCGAAAGGCGCGACTTGGTTCAGGGAACGAGTTCTCAGGGTGGCTTCTTGGTGCCGTCTGAGAAGTTCATTAATGAGTTAATTCAAGCAGTTGACAATCAGGTTCATATCCGTGGAAGGGCGCGGAAGTTCTCGGTTGCTGGTGCTCAAAGTCTTGGCGCTCCGTCTCTTGATGCCGATCCGGCAGATCCGACGTGGGTTAGCGAGATCAGTTACGGCAGTTATGACACCACAATGGCGTTTGGCAAGCGGCAGTTGGCTCCTCATGCGTTGGCGCAGGGGATCAAACTCAGCAACTTGCTGCTGTCGAATAGCGCGATCTCAATCGAGCAGTTGGTTCGGGAGAGACTGGCCTACAAGATCGGCGTGGTTGAGGAGAATGCGTTCATTAATGGAACCGGGGCAAATTGCCCGTTGGGCCTGATGACTGCGAGCAATGAAGGTATTTCGACTGGCCGTGACGTTTCGACCGGAAACACCACTACTTCGATCACCTTTGATGGACTGATTGAAGTTGATGCGACCTTGAAGGCTCAGTACCAGCCGAAAGCCGTGTGGCTGTTCAGCAGAACCGCTATCAAGCAGTTGCGGAAACTGAAGGATGGTGAAGGCCAGTACATCTGGGAACAGAGTGTGCAGGCCGGCGTTCCGAGCGTGATTCTTGGCAAGCCCGTTCTGGTGTCTGAGTATTGTCCGGCGACTTTCACGACCGGGTTGTACGTTGGATTGCTAGGGGATCTGGACTTCTTCTGGATCGCTGATGCGATGCCGTTCACTGTGAAACGGTTGGATGAACTGTACGCCGAGTCGAACAAGACTGCATTTTTGACTCGCCTTGAGTGCGACGCGATGCCGGTGTTGGAAGAGGCGTTTGTTCGCGTGAAGTTGGCTTAGTCGATAGCGGGCTACGGCCCGCTAGTTTTGTTTTGAAGAGGAGAAGATATGTTGGATTTACATTCGGGTGTCGTTTACAAGAATGCGCTGCCGGCGCAGACGCAGACTAATTCGGACACCGCTTTTACTGGTGAAACGATTGACCTTGCCGGGTATCGCGGAGCTGAGTTTGTAATTAACACCGGGACTATTACCGACACTGATGTGACCTGCACCACCATTCTACAGCATGATGATGCGGCGAACATGGGAACCGCTGAGACTGTAACCGCAGCACTTGGGCTAGTCGGTTCTAATCCGACCATTGCCGCCGCATCGGATGCGAAGTGTTTCCGGGTCGGATACAACGGATCGAAGCGTTATGTTCGGTTGTTGATCACTCCCAGCGGGAACAATTCAGGCGCACTTCCAATTGCTGCTGTCGTTTGTCTGAAGCCGATGAAGCAAGTTGAAGCGCAGCCTGCTTAGTAGCGTGACGGCTTAGGGGGGTGGCCTGCGCTGCCCCCGTTTTCAAAAGAGTGAGGAGAACATGGTTAATTCTTGTAAAGTTTATAACAACACTGGCGACGACCTGGTTATTGCTAGTGGCGGTACGTTGACGATTGAATCAGGGGCAACGGTTACTCGCTCGGTTGTGAAGAAAATTCCGGCTGCGAATGGGCGCGTTGGGTCAGGTGCGGGCTTTACCAATGCCAGTAACACGGGTGCAGTGTTGTTGCCGGCCAGTCAGAGTGCGTCCACTTGGGTGGTTCCTATTTCCGGGTTGAAGATTGGCGACATCATCACGGGCTTCAAGGTTGTGGCTCAGGTGGAGTCTGCCGGCGGAACGGTGACGATTGATGCCGACTTGAGAAAGTTGACGAACGCCGCTGCCGATCCTTCAGATGCGTCTCTTGGCGCGATAACTCAGGTGTCTGTTACGGCTGATACCGCTGTTGCGGCCAGCAAGACCCTTTCGGCTGCGGAGACGGTGGCAAGCGGTACAACCTGCTATGTACTGGTTACCGCGACCACTGCCGGCTCAACCGATATTCAGTTGTTGGGCATTGAGTTGAATGTAACCGAGGCTTAGGAGATGAAAGTTAAGCTCTTACAGCTAATGGCTGGCCCAATGGGAGTGTTCCCGGCGGGTCAGCACGATTTACCGGAGGAACTGGTTCGGGCGCTGGTGGCGGGAGGATACGCGGAGGCCGACGTTGGCCCACAAAAGCCGATTTTCGAGACAGCTACCCTAGCACCCGTACCAGAAACCGCTGACTTACCGAAGAAACGGGGAAGGCGTAAATGACCCTTTCTGTCTCATCCGCACCGTCAGCAGAACCTGTTTCGACCGCTGAAGCTAAAACGCATTTGCGGGTTACTGGAACCGATGACGACACCTACATTGATACGCTGGTGAAGGCTGCGAGATTGAGTATTGAGGTGCAGACCGGACGCGCCTTAATTACGCAGACACTCAAGGTGACGCTCGATAGGTTTCCAAGAGAACGGTATTTGGAGTTGCCCAGACCACCGCTGGCTAGTGTTAGTTCGGTTGCGTATGTCGATCCGAACGGTGTCAACCAAACGTTTGCTGCGGCCAGTTATACGGTTGATACGTTGTCTCAACCTGGCCGCATAGTTCTGAACGAAACTTACAATTGGCCTGATACCAGTCTAGTTGCGAACGCGGTCACGATCACATTTATCGCTGGATATGGAGCTGCGGGAACAGCGGTGCCGGCTGACTTGTTGTTGGCGATGAAACTTTTGATTGGTCACTGGTATAGCAATCGAGAGGTAGCGTCCGGTGCGGCGGCATCGGCTGAGTTGCCGAAGATGTTTGATTACCTGCTTTGGCCGTACAAAGTGGTGTGGATTAAGTGATGTTGAACGCTGGAAGGATGGACAGATTGGTGATTATTCAGCGAAGCACTGCCACTAGAGACACTATGGGGCAGGAAACTATGAGTTGGGCGACTCACGCGAGTGTGTGGGCGCAGGTGACGCCTGTGAGTGGGAATGAGGCGCTGAAGGAGAATAGGGACGTTGCGGCGCTGCTGGCAAAGTTTGTGATTCGGTTTCTAAGCACTGTGACGGCAAAAGACAGGATCAGTTACGACTCGAAGTATTGGGATATTTTGTCGCTGAGAGAGATTGGCCGGCGGGAGGGGCTGGAGATCATGGCGGAGGTGCGGGCGTAATGGAAGTTAAAAGTACCGTCAGGGGTTTGGACATTTTGGCCGCGAAACTTAATGCGCTGCCGGACAACGTGGCTAGGAATTGTCAGGCTAAGGTGTTCCGCAAGGTGTTGAACGACTTGAAGCAGAAAGTTGAGGCTAACGTTCCAGTAGTTGAAGGAGAACTAAAGAAAAGCATTCGGATTAGTCTGAAATATTCCAAGCGGGTTAAAGAGATGGGGTTTTCCGCTCGAAAGTTGGTTGCTGCATCGGGATCGCTGGTTATCGCTGCGCCCCACGCGCACTTGGTTGAGTTTGGACACAGGATGATAGGGCATAAGCCAGGGAAGAAACCAACCAAGAAAGAGCGAGTACCGCCGCATAAGTTTGTGCGGAATGTTTGGGATGATGAAGCGGAAAAGCAGTTGAACGCTGTGTTGAATGAATTGCAGATTGAGATTTTTAAGGCGGCTCGATGATTGAAGAAGCGATCTACAGTTTGTTGACGGGAGATGCGGGAATTGCCGCAGTAGTGTCAACAAGGGTGTATCCGGTGACACTGCCGCAAAATGCGGTACTGCCGGCGATTGCTTTCACGCGGATTTCGACGAGTCGAGCGTTGACGCACGATGGATCGACGCAGATCGCTGAGTCGAGTTTTCAGATCAGTTGTTTTCACACCAATGTGAAGTCGGCAAAGACGTTGGCTGGATTAGTGAGAGCAAAGCTTCATGGGTACAAAGGTACGGTTGGAAGCGATGTGATCCAGGTGACAGAGGTAGTTGATGAGGGGCCGGATATTTGGGAACCGGATTTGGAGGAATACCAGATCCCGCTTGAGGTAGTTTTCAGCCACAAAGAGAGCTGATGTTTGAGGGTAGTTTGTTTTTGATGAAAGGAGTTGAAAGATGACTAATGTACTTTTGGCGCATGGAACACAGTTAAAGATTGGCAACGGTGCTAGTCCTGAAGTTTTCACGGCTATTCCGCAGATCACGGAAGGGCCGGACGGGCCTAACATCGCCCCGGACGTTTTGAGTTTCTTCCATCACGGGAGTGATTGGGAAGTGAAGAAGGTTGGGTCGAAGAAAAGCGGCCAGGTAACGTTTGGTGTCTTGTATGACGGCGACGATGCCACCCTTGTGAGTGTTGAGACTGCCGCCAATAACCGCACCAGAAAGAACTTTCAGGAGCTGCTGCCTGACGGGACGCAGTTTGCGTTTTCCGGCTATGTCAGCGCGGCCTGGAGTGCGAACGAGGGTGATGCAGAGAAGTGTCGGTTCACCATTGATATTGATGGAGCAATCGTTATCACGCACTCATAAGGTAGGTTGAATGAATAGTCTTGATAAAGCCCTGCCGGGTGTCTTTATAGAACTCGGTGGGGAAAAGCGAAAGTTGGAGTTTAGCTGGCATGCAGTCTGCCAGTTCTACCGTTTGACCGGAAAGCATGTGTTGCTTGACAAGGTGGACGGGCGCGATCCTCGAACGATTATAAAGCTTCTTTGGGCTGGGCTGATTCAGAACTGGCCGGAGTTGAATGGAGAGATCCACGAAGTCAACTCGCCTGATGAGAAGGTGAAGGCGGGGCTGGCTAAACTCGAATCGCTTTTGACGTTTGAAGTTGTTTCGACCGCGAACGAAAAGGTGCTTGAAGCGATTGCCCAGGCCATTCCGCAGCCGAAGAAGGAGGCGGCGGGCAAGGGGGAAAGTCAGGCGTAGGTGAGTGGGATTGGCTGGAGATCCTTGCCTACGCCCAGGTTGACTTGGGGCTGACAGAAGCAGAGTTTTGGCGGCTTACTCCAGCCAAGTTTTTTGCGCTGGTTGAGGCGAGAAATAGGCAGGTGATGCGAAGAGATTTTAGGTCGGGGCTTATTGCATCAGTGATTTGTCAGGCGCTTGGAGGTAAGCAGGAACCGTTCGACTTTTTTCCGCAGCACAAGAAACCAAAAAAACCTCCTAGTGCAGCTGCGAGAAAGGCGGCTTGGCGTGCGTATGTAGCAACTGAAGGGAAGAAGTAATGGCTCGTAAGAGTGTTGGCGGCTTATCAATCGACTTGGAGCTGAATACTGCGAAGCTCGTCAAGGGTGTCGATGCCGTCAACTACAAGCTGGCTAAATTCAGTAAGGTCATTTCCCGTTCATTTCAATTGATGGGCACAGCCATTGGCGGCTACGGCTTGTATAAGTCGCTAGATGCGTTTGTCGGCAAGGTGTCCAAGCTGGCTGACGTTGGAGAAGAAGCCGGCAACATTGCGCTTGGGTTTAAGAAACTTGGCGGCAGTGGCGCAGAAATCGACAAAGCCAAGGCATCAATTCTTGGAGTGGTCGATTCTTTCACGTTGATGAAGTTAGCCAACCAGGGACTAGTCAAGGGCATAGCTGGTTTCGGAGATCACTTCGGGCAGATTGCAGAGTTAGGTGGCCGGCTGGCAGAGACGCTTGGAATCGACACTGTATCAGCGATTGAGAAGGTTACTAAGGCGCTCGCATCGGGAAAGGAAAAGCAGCTCGAATCTGTTGGCATAATCATCAATCAAGATACGGCCACGCGGAAGTTTGCTGAAGCCAATGAGTTGATGGCCAGCAAGTTAAGCATGGCGCAGAAGCGAGAGGCCGGCCAAATCGCTGGAATGGAGGCGCTTGGGGATGCGATAGAGCGAGTGGCCGCGCTCACCGATTCAGCATCGATGGCGCACAAAGCCTATCAGATGGCCAGCGCCGAGGTATCGAAAGAAATTGGGATTGAGATCAATGAGAATCAGGAGTTGACTCAAGCATGGCGGGATATGGAAACCGCCATTAAAGGGATCGACACAAAGCAGGTAGCGCAAGACATCGCAAGCATTAGTGCGGCGTTTCTGAATCTTGGCGCGACGGTGTTGCCGATTGCGGTAAGAGAACTCAACCTTGTGGCTCTTGGTTTGAAGGCGGTTCGCAATTGGGGAGATGCTGGATTAACTGCTAGTCAGATTAAGAGCGATGCGGAACTTGCAGCGACGACGAAGGCGGCGAATGCAATTAAGACGCTGCGCGGAATTACGATACAGCAAGGCGACCAGGCTGTAGTTCCTGACATAGCGCAGTACAACATTGCAAAAAAGGCAGTAACAGAGCTGCAAGAAGCGGTTGCAACGGGCAACGTAAAGATAGCGACCGCCTCCGACATCCTAGCCGAGTCTCAAAGGCAGTTGCACAATACGGCAGTGATCCTTGGAGTAGATCAGAAGGAAGGAGCGAAGCACACAGAAAAGTCAGCGAAAGAATTGGCGGCGGAAGAGAAGGCGGCGGCAAAGGCTGCGGCTGAACTTGAAAAGCTGTCGAACAAGTGGCGCACCCTCAACCAAACCGCTGATGAAAACACTCTCAAGCAATCCATTGATGATGCGATCTCGGTTGGAGATCAGGCGTCGTTTGATACGTTGATTGCGAAGTTCCGCGATGTAACAGCCACGGGGGTAAGGGAGGGGTTGTTGCAGGAGTTTGGCGGGACGCTGCCGGCTGGAGCCGAGGAATACATTCAGCAGATGACGGAGAACACCGTCAAACCGTACACCGACAAGATGGCGGAGGGGCTGCTGGAGGCTCACAAGAAGGCGGTGGAGGGTTGGTCTAAGTTTTTTGAAGATGCGATCACAGGCGAGAAGTTTGACTTGACGAATATGTTCAAGCAAATCGCTGTTGGATTTGCAGCGGAGTTGACGGCCAGTTTGACGAAAGGGATGACGGGGCTTGATTTCAGTTCTCCGCAGAACCTTGGATCGGGTCTTGCCCAGACCATTTTGCAGGGCGCAATGAGCGGGCAGGGAGGTAGCTTCTCCTTTGAAGGTTTGATGGGCTCGCTGTTTGGGCAGTCGGGTAATGCCAGTGGCGCAGGGTCAGGCGACATTGCGGGGCCGCTCCTGGAGAACGGTAATTTCAGCAATGGGCTTCTGTCTACTGAGGCCGGCGGGTTGTTCCAGGGTGCCGGCGGCGGAGCTGCGTATCTGACTGCGGCAGTGTCGGCTATGGACGACCTGATGCAAATTGGGAAGAACAGCAAGAAAACGGCTGTTGGCATCGGTAGTGGCTTAGGCGCTGGAATTGGTGCCGCGTTTGGCGGGCCGATAGGAGCGCAGATCGGTCAGGCTATAGGTAAGCAGGCCGGCTATGCGGTGGCTCATGTATTTGGGCTTGGCGGGCCGCAAAACAAGGACACTTTGGCCCGATTTGCGTTTGGCAAGCAGTTCAATGAACAGGCAAAGGCTGTTGGAGGAATTAGATACTTCGACGCTTCGGGTAAGCAGCGGGGCTTAGACGAGCTGCAAATGGGTTCAAACAAGCAGTTTAATGGCGCCTGGGTCGAGGAAATGGATGCGTGGGGTGGTAAGGCTAAGACCACGTTTCTCGCTCTTGGTAAGGCGCTGGCAGAGGTTTACGGCATCACAGAAGATGTCGGCGGGGAGATGGGTAAGATCCTTGGCGACAATCTTGGCGGGAGCATAGATGCGGCGCGAATGATGGTGCAGCAGTTAGGTGTGTCATTCGAGGATCTAGAAGCGGCTATGCTCTCCTCAGCGATGAAGGGGGAGATGCGTTGGTCTGAGTTCAACGTATCAATTGGAGGATTGAACGAAGCGTTTAAAGAAGGACTTGAAGCAGTAGGGGCTTACGATGAAGCGTTCAAACAACTGGAGGCTTCCGGCGGGCGTGGTATGGCGGCGGTGGTATCGCTCAAAAACATCGCTATTGAGGCGATGGAGGCAGGGGTTAAGGATTTTGAAACCTTAAAGCAGTTGTTGATCTCGAAGGGGTTTAGCCAGGAAGAGGTCGATGCGCTGATCAATTCAATCCAGGGGCGCGGTATAAAGACGCTTGAGGAGCTGAAGGGGGCGTCGAATCAGACTCTCGGAGCGATTATTGGAGATATGGAGGCGGCGAGCGGAAAGCTGTCTGAGAGTTGGCAGAAGATGGGTGCTGACATCGATGAGTTGAACAAGAAGATTGGGGAAATACCTGACAAGGTTGAAAAGTCGATAGATGTAAGTCTGAACTTGCCTGAGAAATGGGATGAGTTTATAGCGGCAACACAGCCAGGGGGCGGCAGTTCTACACCTCCGACCGGCGTAACACCGTCAGCGAAAGGAAACGTTTTTACTGCTCCAACTCTGTCTTTGATGGGAGAGGCTGGGCCGGAAGCAATTCTGCCGCTGCGCCGAATCAATGGCCGGCTTGGTGTGTCAATGGTTGGGGCCGGGAATGTGGGTCAAACGGTGGTTAATATTGATGCGAGGGGTGCAGCTCCTGGAGTAGAAGCCAGAATCATGGATGCGCTGCGCTCGGTTCGAGATCAGGCTATTTCTGGCGCAATAAGTGCCATTCAAGACGGGCGATCTAGGGGAAGGATGGGAGGTGACTGGTGACAATTAGCTGGCCGCTTACATTGCCGTCAGACCCGAAGCCGAGCAGGGTGGAGTGGACGCAGGAGCATGGTGTTTCCGTCAGTCAGAGTCCGTTTACCGGGGAAACTCAAACGCTGGAGTATGACAAATGCCGGTGGTTGGTTGATGTGTCTTATCCGCCGATGGATAGGGATGAGGCTGCGCCGTTCTTTGCGTTTTTCAACTCACTAAGAGGCCGGCGCGGGACGTTTTACTTCGGAGATACGCTGTTAAGATCGGCGCAGGGAGCGGTTGGTGGGACGCCGCTGGTGAAGGGAGCGAGTCAGACAGGGTTCACGGTCATAACTGATGGCTGGCCGAATAGCACGTTGGTTTTGTTGGCCGGCGATTTCATTTCGATTGAGAACCATCTGCATCAGGTGCTGGCGGATGGAATGAGCGATGGCAGTGGGAATTTAACCATCGACATTTGGCCACGTCTCCGAGGTGCCACGGGCCCAGCTGATAACGCGGCTGTAACGGTAACAGATGCAAGAGGGATCTTCCGGCTGCGGGAGAACAGTTTGACCGTTGTAAGCGCAGGGGAGTCAAAATTCTACGCGCTTGGATTTTCGGCGGAGGAGGCGTTGTGAGATGCCTCGGAGTCTAAGTGCCGGCGTAATAGCGGAGCTGACAGCGAGTGTTGTCAGGCCGCGATTCTTAGTTGAAATCACCACTAATAGCACGACGCTTCGTTTTTGGACGGGCAGTAATGACTTGATATGGGGCGGGTACACCTGGAGCGCGGGATATTTGAAGGAGTTTGGGAGCGTGACATCGAGCACTGACTTGGGTGCGGATGGAATGTGGGTTGAGTTAGCGGGCGAGGTCAGCACCCTTCTCGCTTCGGCGTTGTTGGACATTAGGCAGAACAGGGCATTCAAGTTTTACCTAGGCTTTCTTAGCGCAACGGAAGTGTTGGTTGTAGATCCGTACCTTTTGTTCGAGGGGTTGGTGGATACGGTTGAGATAGCTGATGGGGTGGAGGAATCAACCATCCGCATTAACATTGAAAACAAGCTGATTAATTTCGAGCGGCAGAAGGAGTTTAGGTACAACCACGAAACACAGCAGCTCTTTTATCCGGGAGATCTTGGGTTTGAGTATGTGGAGCAGTTAGAGGACTGGTCAGGGTACTGGGGCAGGCCGCAGAAGAACAAGAAAAAGCGGAAGAAAAAGAAATGACCGATAGAGTCACGCCAAAAATAGGGGGTGGAAATCCAAAGCCCAGTACGCGAATCCGGGTGACGAAGGATGATGCGCTGTCTTGGCTGGAGGCCAGAAAGCCGAAGCTGCCGATCACAAAGAGGTCGGTGCGTAGAGCAAAGGTAGCAATTCGGAAGCGGAAAAGGCGTGAGTCCATTCAGAAGGGCAGGGATGTAACCAGTTCAAACACAGTCGCTCCTTTTCAGGTGGTGTATGGGGAGTGTCGAGTTGGTGGAACGTTGGTGTTTCTGCATAATCCGGCTGTTACGACGGGGGCGAAAAATAGGCTGCATTTGCACCACGTTGTAGTGTTGGCCTGTCATGAGATTGATTCAGTTCAGAAGCTTTATCTTGATGATAATGAGGTGGCGTTTGGGGGGAGTCCTGATCCCAGGTGGTCGCTCACCACGATACCAGCGCCAGGGTCGCCCGCGTTGCCGGCGTATGGGAACAAGGTGTTCTTGGCAACGGACTGCGACGGGACACCAGGACAGGCTGTGCAGGCCGATCTCAACACGATGCTGCCTGAGTATTGGACCAGCAATCACAAACTTAGCAACAGGGCGCTGGCGTACCTGCTGTTGGTTTGGGATGGGGAGGTGTGGGCGGAGGGTCAACCGGAGGTGTCGTTTTTGGTTCGGGGAAAGCCGTTGTACGACCCTCGAACATCAAGTACGGCGTACTCCAGCAATGCCGCTCTGGTGATTGCAGATTACCTCACAGACCAGATTTATGGGCTTGGGTACACCTGGGCCAGCATTGATGTGACAGACCAGCCAGGAGGCCTCCATTGGGCTGCTGATGTGTGTGATGAGAATGTGACGCTTCGTGCCGGCGGGACTGAGAAGCGGTACACGATTGATGGCTATTTCGACACGGATCAGTCGCCGGATCAGATTGTTGAGAACATGCAAGCGGCCATGGCCGGCTTTGTCACGTATTCCGAGGGGAAGTTTAAGTTTTGGCCAGGGGTTTACCGGACACCAACTGTGACGCTCACAGAAGATGACCTGCGGGGTGAGCCTCGTATTACGACGATGGTTAGCCGGAAGGATAACTTCAACAGTATCCGGGGTGATTATGTAGCGGCAGATAAGGGGCATGTAGAGACGGATTTTCCTGGAATCACTGTTTCGGCGTGGGTGGCGGAGGATAACGGGGAGAAGGTTTGGGAGGATGTTTCGCTGCCGTTCACAACGTCGCCAGCTAGGGCGCAACGCATTGCAATGATTATGTTGCAAAGGATTAGGCGGAGTCAGACGTTTTCAGCGCCGTTTGGGCTTAAAGCACTGCAAGTTGAACCGGGCGACACGGTAATGCTTGAACTGTCCAGGTACGGATATTCGGCCAAGGTTTTTGAGGTACATGATTTTGATTTAACGGTGCAAGACGGAGAGATCCTGGTAAGTCTTGCGTTGCAGGAAATTGATAGTGCGGCGTTTAGTTGGGACGAAACGCAAGATGAGCAGTTGGTGCGGGAGGCTGCAACCTCGACTTTGCCGAATCCGTTTTCAGTGACTGCGCCGAGTAATTTGGCGTGTGCATCTGGGACTAGTTACCTGTTGTTAAGGCAGGATGGCACGATTTTTAGTCAGATCTATGTCAGTTGGACTGCGCCGGACGATCCTTACGTCACAAATGGTGGACAGTTCGAGATCCAGTACAAGAAGAGTGCGGATAGCGGGTACATAGTTGGTGGGTATGCAGATGGAACGGCGACAAACTTCTACCTGTTGAATGTGCAGGATGGCGTTGCTTATGACGTTCGAGTGCGGTCGATCTCCGCGCTTGGGGTGAAGAGTAGTTTTGTGACAGTGGCCGGCCACATTGTAGTTGGGAAAACTGCTCCTCCGAGCGATGTGACGGGGTTTGCAGGGACAGCGCAGCCGTATGGCGTGTTGTTGCTTTGGGATGCGATTTCGGACGTTGACCTAAGAGAGTACGAGATACGGGTTGGAGCGAGTTGGGTTGCCGGCGTGGTGCTTACCAAAGTGACGGCGACGACTTACAGATGGAACATCCAGACGGCTGGGAGTTACAGCCTGTACATCAAGGCGAAGGATACTAGTGGGAACTACTCGACCAATGCAGTGGGAACAACGGTGTCAATCGTTGCGCCGTCAGCTCCAGTTTCTGCGGGGGGTGAGGTAGTTGGCAGTAATGTAGTTCTGACATGGGAAGATAGCGGGGCGGGAGACTTTGCTATTAAGCACTACAGAATTAGGTATGGAACGAGTTTCGCGGCGGGAACAGAGGTAGCAACGGCGCGGGCTGGAAGATTTGAGACGAAGATTGATTGGTCTGGGGTGCGGCAGTGGTGGATCGCTGCTGAGGACGTTGCTGGAAATATTGGAACTCCGGTTGAAGTTGATGTGACGATAGATGCTCCGGGTCAGGCGACGGGAATTACATCACAGGTAGTTGATAACAACGTGTTACTGAAGTGGAGCGCACCGGCTACAGGAAGCCTGACGGTTGATTATTACAACGTGTACAAGGGTGACACGTTTGCCGGCGCAGTGCTGTTGGGAGCGCACAAGGGAACATTTGCAACGTACATCGAAACTGTTGCTGATACTTACACCTACTGGCTCGTAGCGATTGATAGTGCCGGCAATGCGGGAGAAGAAGCAGGGGTGTCAGCAAAGGTGTTGGCTCCGCCAGATTATGAGTTACAGGCGGATGACTGGTTAGACATGACCGCACTGGACACGATTTCAAATGGACATTTAGACGGGACATCAGTGTTGTTGCCGGTCGATATGGATGTGACGTGGAACAGTTATTGGACTGCGAACGGGTGGAGCGATGATGATGATGCGATTGCTGCCGGCTACGATTATTATTTTCAGCCAACGGTAGCCAGCGGATACATTGAGCACACGATTGATTATGGCGGAACCGTGACCGCTGCAATGATTAACCTTGGTTGGGTCGAGCAGGCGGTGGCTGGAAGTCTCTCGGCTACTCCAACGATTTCTTACAGTTCAGATGGGGTTAATTGGACGAACAATGCTGGAGTGCAAGTTGTTTACGCCATTAGTTTTAGGTACGTGAAGATCAAGCTTGCGATTGGGAACGGCGACGGGACAAGCGCGACGTTTGTTAGTTCGATTCACGTTTGGCTTGATGTCAAGATCATTAGAGAGAGCGGAGTTGGAACGGCAAACGATACAGATGTTGGAGGCACGTCAGTCAGCCTCACCAAAACATTCACGGATGTGATTACTGTGATAGTGACGCCAAAGGGAACTACTTGCGCGATTCCGGTTGTTGATTTTGCGGATGTTCCAAACCCTACTCATTTTCATGTTTATTTGTTCGACGCGGCTGGCAACAGAGTTGATGGCGATTTTACATGGGAGGTCACTGGTACGTGATATGGGACAGTTTGTAATTAAGTACAAGGATGCACAGGAACAAAAGATACTCGATGCCTTTGCGACTATCTGGCCGATTCCCGAAGTTGGAGGGGTGCCGCAGTTCACTAAGGCACAGTGGGTAAAGAAGCATCTGAAGGGCTTTGTTACCCAGGCGGTAAGAAGGGAAAGGGGGGAGCAAATCAAGCTCCGGCTTCAGCAGGAGATTTTGGAAACTGGGGAAAGCGATTTGTTTGAGGGGGATCTATGACAGCGGATTTTGCAAAGCCTGTTACGTCGGATCAAAGGGATGATGTACTGGCCTATATACGGGATAATTTTGCAGCGATTGCAAAGATGGCGCTCACGGGATCGGGGAATATTCCGACCGATTCGATCCAGTTGGATCAGGCTAATCGAAGGTTCCAGAAGTATAACGGTGCAACCTGGGACACGGTTCATATCCTGCCGGCGGGATTGATCGCGCCTTATGGGGGTGCAGCTGCGCCGGACGGGTGGCTTCTCTGCGACGGTACGGCGGTAAGCAGAAGCACCTATGCTGCTCTGTTTACGGCGATTAGCACGACGTATGGAGTGGGGAACGGTTCAACCACGTTCAATTTACCCGATTTAAGAGGCCGTTTTCCGCTTGGTAAGGCGGCGGCTGGAACTGGCTCGACGCTTGGCGGGACAGGCGGAGCATTAGATCATACCCACACCGGGCCAAGTCACAGCCACACCTTGAGCAGTCACACCCACGACATGAGTTCACATACTCACACGCTGAGTGCTCATACTCACACGATGAAGAACCATACCCACAGCCTGAACTCGCACGTTCACGCGGTTGGAGGTCATTATCACGAGTTGGGGCATGGCGGCACTCTTGCAGTAGCGTCTGGCGGATCGCACACGCACGACATGAAGTATTTAACTCAGACGGCTCAAACTGGCGCTGGCGCTTCGTATCGCCAGATGACTGCAAGTTCGTCGCCTGATGGGACGGTGGCAGTTAGTAGCGACGGAGCGCACACACATACCCTGAGTGGATCGATTGGGTTAGCCGCTGGTTCGGATGGCGATGCTGCTTTTAACACGGCTGGAGCTGCGGGAAGCACTGGCAGTCCCAGCGATAACACTAGTGATGGGCCAAGTACGGCAAATACATCAGCGCCGAGTACCGCAAACACGGCAGGGCCGAGTACGGCGAATACAGGATCGGACGGTACAGCGGCGACAGGATCGAACAATGCGCCGTACCAAGTGGTGAACTACATCATCAAGGTCTGATCTTCGCAGGGTTGTTAGCGACGGGGTAAAATATAGGTAAGCATTTGAGGAGAGGAGCTTATGAAGAAGATATTTTTGGCAGTTTTGGTAGCAATCGTTCTGCCAGTGTTTGTTTTGGCGCAAGTACCGGGGCAGCACCCGACTAAAATAGAGGATACTGCGGAGGTTGGCGCTGATTACCTCTCTGGTGTGGCAAGTGTGCGCCGGGATGCGGCGGCTTCTTCTGCCGGCACATCTGGAGACTGGGCAACGGTCAACACCGACGAACTGGGCGCGGTATGGGTAGATCCCATTGGAAGAACCAAGACAGTCTGCACCACTCCGACAGTGACGGCTTCATCTGCGTATGCGTCCGGCAACATTGTGGGCGGCGTGTTGACGTTTGCCTCGGTGCTGCGGGCTGGCATCTTGTCGGGCGATCTCAGAACGGTGCGTGTATTCGACCAGGCGGCACAGGGGATGAACTACGACTTCCTACCGCTCAATGCTGCGCTCACTGGTGGTACTGCGACGGACAAGGGCGCTCTGACGCTGCTTGACGCTGACGGAACGAAGGTGTTGCCGGCGGCTCAGGTAGTGACCAATGTTGCTTTTGCCGACAACGGTTATGGCTTCTGGACTGGTAGTTTCCCTGTCGTCTCGGCTGACACTTCGTTGCGCGGTTTGCTCATCGTTCGGGGCGCTCCGACTTATGCCGCTG
>CAUYUB010000578.1:0-1181 GCA_963575685.1 Gammaproteobacteria bacterium
GAGGTGCGTTGCAGATTTTCCGCCATGCCATTGAAGGCCTGTGCCAGCGTACCCAATTCATCGCGGGATTCGATCTCCGCACGTTGCGATAGGTCGCTCGAACGGGTGATACCGGACACGACACGCGTCAGCGATTCCACCGGCCGCGTCAGCATGCGAGAAAGCCAGCGAATGGTCAGCACCATGGGGATGGACAGAAACACACCCAACACCAGCAATTTTAACGCCACCGCCCGGATTGATTGATACTCCTCACTCGCTTTTTTGAGTGCAGCAACATGCCAGTCCCCCACCAATAGGGGATATTTGTCCGAATAACCGGCAACATAGCGCTCAGAGGAAATCTCTAATTCTGATGCGTGTTTCAACAGGTCCGACATCTCGTCCGCGTCAATTTGGTCTTCCTCGGTTCCCGAAAATAACAGCAAAGAGGATTCGCCCTTATACAGCAGAAGATGTTGCTGGTCTCCTGCAAGTAATTTCTCGATGGACACCCAGGGCAACATGACCACCAACGTTCCAACTTTAAAGGCAGGTGAAAAACTGGCAGCTATCCCCACGCTTAACGCTACAACGTGATCACTCCCCACAGGATTGGGGTGTTTGTCGATAAAGTGCGGATCCGTCCCTTTACTGCCCCAGATGGTAGGAAGGTCAGCGTTGCGCTCCTGTGTCGCGGAGGATGCTACGAGTTTATTCTGGGCATCAAAGGCGTAAATCTCGCCGCTGATCGCATACTGAGCCTTGAGATTAGCCAGGGTGCGCGTTACCCGCTTGTCCACATCCCCCGAGATCAGATCGTTCATCACTTCCAATTGTGACCAAGCGTGAAGATTGGTGGCAACCCCCAACAGATAACTGGAGATCAGCTCGATTTTTTGATTGGCGAGGTGGGTCAGCGCATCACTCTGCGCGTGCATCATTGAATTACGCACGCTGGTAAAAACAAAAATCGCGGTCAACAGATAGGTAATAAAAAAAATACCGACGAAAGAAGCCAGCAGTTTCCGACCAATCGATTGGGTAAGCCAGGTGTTCATGGTAGCTTCGCCAGTATTTTTACATTTTGTGGCGCAATACTGGCGTTGATGTAACCGACCGAACCCGGCACTTTTTGTACGAAAGCCAGTACCGCCTGATCGGATTCCTGTACCAGTGGGGGCAACTTGCCTTTAAAGTGC
>CAUYUB010000579.1:0-1180 GCA_963575685.1 Gammaproteobacteria bacterium
ACCGCGATTGGATCGACACCGAGATGTTGAAAGAATCGCCGATCCTCATAGGCAAGCAGCAGCGTAAAAAAATTCGGTGATACTGCGGAAGGATCGACGGCCATCCGCCAAGCGTCGGTGCTGTTGAGAAAGATGCGCAATGGTCGACCATCGCGATCGGTAACGATGGTTGATAGATCGTTCAAGCGATCCAGACATGGCGGGAGGAATGCGTCCAGTGCCACGCCTCCAACCGCTAGGACGCAAAGAAAGACTGCACTGGTATATATCCTCCACTTACGCATTGGATTGTTCATCAGCGCCAATGGTGTTTCTGTCGTTTCGGATGGATCTTCCTTACAACTTCTAACTTCTTGGTAAACGCTTATGACCCTGTCCCCCTCTTCCTTGGCTGCGGTTATCCTAGCGGGCGGCTTGTCCCGACGCATGGGGCGGATCGACAAGGCATTTGCCACACTGGCCGGGCAGACGTTATTGCAGCGGGTGGTCAATCGCTTGTTACCTCAGGTAGGAAAGGTGATGATCAACACCAACGGTGATGCCGCGCGCTTTTCTGCTTTTGCGTTGCCGGTGGTGCCGGATCTTCGTTCCCATCACCCTGGTCCGCTGGCAGGTATTGAGGCCGCTTTTCTTGCTTCCGATGCGGATTGGCTGCTCTCGGTAGCGGTGGATCTGCCGTTTCTACCCCTTGATCTAGCCGAAAAATTGTCGGCATCGGCAGAGGCGGGACTGGTGATGGCGGCGGGTCCCAGTGGACCGCATCCGGTGGTGGCTTTATGGTCCCGTCACTTGTTGCCCGCCATCTCCTCCACCCTTGATCAAGGTTCCCCCCGTCTGCTCAACTGGATCAAGGCGAGAAAGCATGCTGTAGTCTCTTTCTCTTTTCTTGCCGGTGAAATTGATCCATTCTTCAATATCAATCATCCTCATGATCTGGATGCCGCGCAATATCTGCTACCGTCATAAGTCATCATAAAAAAGGCGATCTTCTAATGGTTCGAGAAAACGGGTATGGTTGAGGAAAACGACTCCCATCCCTTGCTCCAAGATGCTTTTGGTCGAACCATTCGCTATCTGCGCCTATCGGTGACTGACCATTGCAATCTACGCTGCCTCTACTGCCAACCTGCAGAGGGTCTGGCGTCGGGAACCAAAGCCGATCGTCTCACCACCGAAGAAA
>CAUYUB010000580.1:0-1174 GCA_963575685.1 Gammaproteobacteria bacterium
CGGTGTAGTAAGGGGTAACCTTAAACTCCCAATCCTTGCGGGAGGTGTCATGCCAGCCAGCGGATAAACTCAGGGTATTGGCGACCTCAGGCTTGAGGTTCAAATTTCCGAAATAGTAATTACCGTCACCGAACCAATTAATCATGCCGCTGGCCATCCAGTTCTGCGACCAGGCAAAACGCTCGTAAAGGTTTGGCGAGCGGCTCTTGCGTGCGATACCTACTTCATAGGTACTTGTCGGGTCTGGCTCATAACGAGCAAGTGCCGTCAAGTCGAAATTCACGTCGGTATGGGCATGATCGCGTGAGTTGAAGGCGTTAGTGTCCATGTTATACATGTTAGTATTAGAATAGCCGTGAACATTGTCAGTATCCATCCAGACTACATCCACTCTTCCACCGAGCAGGGTCGTCCACTTCTGGCTCCAATTGGCTTCCCATTCAGCGAATGTTCCGAGACGGTCGCGCCGCCCATTATTAATATTGATGAAATTCAGCGGCGCCATATATGGATCGGTACCAGGAACTGCGGGCCAGTGATCATTTAGGGAGTAGTGGTTATACTCATTACCAATTCGCAGGGTGTCACGCTGCGAAATGTGTATTTCCCCTTTGATTGTGTAGCCAACATTCTTCGCATCGCTCATCATAGGCATAAACATTGGGAAAGGAAAATCAGATTTGTCGTCCCCAAGATTCATGGTGTGACTAATATCTTGCCAATAGGCCCTGGCATCCAACTCGCCGAAGTTAAAGTTACCCACATAGTGCACATTGGCAAATGTTTCGGTATTTTTTACCAAGTCCATTTGCTGGGTAACAAATCCCTCTTTGGGAATCCGGCGAGTGCCCACTTGGAAGGTTAGCTGATTACCCGCGCCGCGCATCGCCAGCGTGCCGATATGATCTTGGTTGGCGTAATAGGTCGAGGTAATTTGGTTACCATTACCATCATGGTAGTTATCGCTGTGATTGTAGTCACCCGTATAGTTCAAGCTAAACTTGTCGCTAGCCATGGTGACTGATCCGGTCATCCCATAAGCATGGTTGTTGCTACGGTAAAAAGTGCCAATATTTCCTGCTGTATAGATCTGGCCACTGGATTTTGCGAATACCGGCGGTGCCGATTCCACCGTGATGGTGCCAGCGATGCTATCTCCACCAGCACTCACTGG
>CAUYUB010000581.1:0-1166 GCA_963575685.1 Gammaproteobacteria bacterium
AACGGAATCACGACGGCGTACAAGTGGTTTGACCAGCGGAATGGCGGGAAAAGCCCGGATGAGTGGGGGTATTTGCCTGCGGATGATCCGGGGTTGTCGTTTCTGGCAGGGCTGGGGACGCCTCCGCCAGACGCCTTGATGCCGCATGAGCTGGGGTTCAACAGCCAGGCGAAATACCCGCAGCCGGGAGTGGATGGGTTGGGGCAGCCGACAGCGCAGACGAACCCGTATGCGCAAGATTTCAACTGGACGGCGCTCAGCCAGGAGCAACAAAGCCAAATCCTAAATTCCAAAGACTTTGCGATGCAGAACGTGCCGCAGAGCCAACAGGGGATGATCCTGAGCGATCCGAAGTTTGATTTTTGGGGGAAGGCGCAGCGTGGGGAGTTACCGTGGTGGCAGCCGTTGGCCTTTAGCGCGATGAGCAACCCGGCGATTGCCCCGGCGGTGCAAGGAATCACGATGGGGCTGATGACCCGGAATCCGCTGCTGGGGATTGCGATGGCGGCGATGGGTTACGGGGCGCAACAACCGGGAGTAGTGGGTGACCTGACGCGGTTTGTGGGTGAAGGGTTGATGTGGTCGAGCCAGCAGGTGGAGCAGGCGGCGGGGGTGGCGAGCCAGTTGAGCGGCGGGGCAATGGATAAAGAAATACCATTGGCGGTGCGGTTGGCCGGGCCACTGGCAGATATTGCATATTCAGCGGCGACGATTTGGCAGGGAGTGGCCGATAACCCGCAGCGGGACGAGATTTTGAACAACCTGCCAGAAGCGTATGCGGCAGGAAAAGGCTATTATGAAACGCAAGGGGCGGGGAAAGCAGGGACGCCGCAGTGGATGAGCGACCTGGGGAAGTGGGTACCGGGAATGCCAGCGCCAGAAGGGACGGTGTGGGTTTTGGGAGAAGGGCAGCCGGTGCCGGTGAAGCCAGGGTATACGCTGGACGATGCGCGGGCGCGAATTTTGAAAGGGGAAAACGCCGATGCGGTGATGGGCGATTACCAACGGGAGTATGGAATCAGCGGGCAAAGCAGCGACTTCTTATTGAGCGCGGTCTATGATCCGTTGAATGCACTGCACGAAGTGGGCGGAAAAGGCCGGGAGATGTGGGCAGAGCACGCGGCGGGCGTGGCAGAAGCGGCGGGAAATCTTGACCGGGCGAAGAT
>CAUYUB010000582.1:0-1162 GCA_963575685.1 Gammaproteobacteria bacterium
CCGAACTTCTTCCTCACGCTCGCGTAGGGCGTGAAGGGCAGCTTCGCGTTCGTCTGCAAGGCGTAGCCTCTCGAAACAACGTTCCATGGTGGCCAGCAGGTCGCTCGGCTCCATGGGTTTGACCAAATAGTCGTAGGCCCCGCTTCGCAAGGCATCGAGAGCGGTCTCGATGGTGGCGAAGCCGGTCATCATCACACACACCAATCCTGGGCGTAGGCGCCGCAAGCGACGCATGAGACGCACCCCGCTCCCCGCCCCCAGGCGCACATCGACCAGGGCCACCCGGGCATCGCCCTGAAGCAGTTGGGTTTCAGCCTCGGCCGAGCCGTAAGCGACCTGTGTGTTGAAATCGTAAGACGCCAACAAGACCGCCAGACTGTCGGCTAGATCACGCTCATTGTCGACCACCAGTACGGTACGACTCACGGCATCCTCCAAGGGAGCGAAAGTGAGGTCATGTTGCCTGATAAAAAGAGAGGTACTACTTTGCGGTTGGGAGCAGGTATGCGACCATCCCTATCCCCGCGAGGAGTTTTCATTATGAAACTGTCCGACGTAGATATCATCGAACATCTGAGGCGGCGTGAAATCATTATCGACCCTCCGCCCTCTCCCGAATGTTTCGGGTCCTTCTCCATCGATCTGCGTTTGGGCAGTATCTTCCAGGTATTCGACGACAGCCGTTTTCCCTACCTGGATCTGGGGGCAACGGCCAGTATCCACGCCATGTCCGAGCAGGTAATGCGGGAGGTGGTGGTACCCGAAGGGGGCGCCTTTTATCTGCATCCCGGTGAACTGGCCCTGGGGGTGACCGTAGAGCGAATAGCCCTACCCGACAACCTCGCCGGCTGGTTGGATGGCCGCAGTAGCCTAGCCCGTGTTGGGCTGATGGTCCACATCACCGCGCATACCATTGATCCCGGCTGGGATGGTCGCATTACCTTGGAATTTTTCAACAGCGGCCGACTGCCGCTCGCCTTGCGCCCCGGAATGCGCATTTGTGCCATCAGTTTCGATCCCCTTACCTCCCCAACAAGTCGTCCCTACCGCAGCAAGCAGGGCGCTAAATATACCGGTCAGGATAGCCCGCTACCGAGTCGTATCGCTAATGATTAAAACAAAGTCGTGGGTTAAATGGGGTTAAGTGGATAGGCTGGTTTCC
>CAUYUB010000583.1:0-1162 GCA_963575685.1 Gammaproteobacteria bacterium
TCAAGCCCATGGCGGCGAAGGCCAGATTGGCGTTGTAGTAGAACAGCAGGACGATGTTGAACATTGAGAACACGCCGGTGAGGAGGGACGACATCACCGCGCCGGAAAGCACGTGGCGCATGGTATTGATGCCGTTGATACGCATCGCCAGGTCGCCCGCGGTATAACTCCGGAAAAAATTGGTCGGCAACGACAGCACCCGATCCATGACCGCTGCTTGGAGCGCGCTGTCCATCTTGCCTTCCAGGCGGAGCACGCCAATCGTGCGCGCCAGACCGAAGAGGGCGGAGGCGATGCTCGTCGCCACCAGGATGGCGGTCAGGGTCAGCACGTCGAATTTCACCGCCGAGGGTATGACGCTGTCGATCAAGCGTCCGGTGACCATCGGTGTCGCCATGCCGAGCAGGCCGGTCAGCGCGCCCGCGAACACGACAGCGAACAGGTCGCGGAGCTGCCCGAACACCCCGAAACGCGCCAGATCGGCCAGACGCAGGCCACGCGCGGGAAAAACGCGGTAGAAGGACAGGGCGAAGGCGTCGATACCCGCCGCTAGTTCCGGCGTCAGCCGTTGGCGTTCTCCCGAGGTCGGGTCGTGCGCTAGGTAGTACCGGCCACGGCGTTGCGGCAGTAGCGCGACCGGCCGTTTTTCCTCGCCTTCATTGCGCGCGACGCGAAAGCCCAGCAGTGGTCCGTTATCGCTCCGCCACCATTGGTCGCGCAGCATGACGCGCCGACTACGGACCTTGCTCGCGACCGCGATCTCCTCGGCGCGCTCCATGCCCGTGGCCTTACCTGACCGTTGCGGCGCGACGAAATCGATACCCGCCGCCGCGCCCACCAATCGGCAAGCGGCTAGCAATCCTGCCGCTTCCGGATTGGCGTCGGCACCGGCGTCCAGGAGTGGATCCGGCGTGCTCACCCGTTCGCTCGTCGCAACGAAGCGCTCCAATGCCTCGTGGATGACCGCTACGGCATGGTCCGCCTTCCTCGTCAAACGCTCGGCTTCGTGGACGACTCCGGCGGCGATGTCGGCGACGACGAGATCGAGCATGCAATCGAGCCAATGAGCCAACGCCGGCCACGCCTCCTCCGAGGCGACCACGTTGGGCACGATGACGGTCAGCGTCGCGTCCCCATCGACCACGCTGACCCAGGAGCGTGA
>CAUYUB010000584.1:0-1157 GCA_963575685.1 Gammaproteobacteria bacterium
AAGGCGGTAAACAAGGCCAGCACCGGCATGTATAAATATGCCTTACGGCAAACGTTCTGCATTGAAACCGGGGACGATCCGGACAAATCGCCAAGCCAGCAGCAGGAACGCGCTCAACCACATGCTGATAAACCAGCACAAGAACCTGCCGCAGTTGACGGCTCATTCGATCCCACCAAAGACAGCAAAGGCAAGCCGTTTACGGAAATGGCCCCCGGTGAACTGGCTGGACACATGACGAAATACGCGGCTGAAGTCAAAGCTGGCGATAAACATGCCGCCGCAAAATTGGCTGAATGCAAAAAGGTTATGGCATCACGGGAGGCAAAATAATGTATCACACTTTGATCTTGGCAGGAAATTTAGGACGCGATCCAGAAATGCGCTTTCTACCCAACGGACAGGCCGTAACCAGTTTCAATGTTGCATCCAGCCGCAAGTGGAAAGACGCGGACGGCACGCAGAGAGAGGAAACCGTCTGGTTCAAGGTAAGCACCTGGGGCAAACTGGCAGAGATATGCAACGAGCATCTGAAGAAAGGATCGAAGGTTCTGGTAGAAGGACGCTTGACCCCTGACCCGGATACCGGAGCGCCCCGCGTGTGGACAAACAAGGACGGCAAGACCGGCGCAAGTTTCGAGGTCACGGCTCAAACCGTTCGGTTCCTGTCATCTGTCGGACAATCCGAACAGGCAGACGATACACCGTTCTAATCGACAACCCTTTCCGGTGGGCGGTCAAACCGGGCGGAGGTCTCATGTGTGATTGTAACGAATCCGTTTGGTGCGCGGAAGCAGCGAAATTGCTAAACGAAATTGAGCAGCGCCGCCAGGACGCGGAGCTGATTGACGAAACGGCGGACGCGTCAGCCCAGAGAACTGCCACCGGGCGCTGGAATGCGGCCATTGCGGAGTATGTCATTCACCGGCGAGCGGCCGGGTTGGCGGATCGATAAGGAGGATGGATAAATGGAAACATCATTGAAGATTGATGCACTTGAAGACCTGCAAGCACAGCGCGACTACCTGGCGCTGGAAAAGCAGAAAATGATTGACGCTGTAATGACACCAGAAATCAAGGCGCACCTGGCAGAAATTGAAGCCGAGTTTGCCCCAAAGTTTGAAGGGGTTGATGAGAATATCGCCAGCCTCACGGAA
>CAUYUB010000585.1:0-1156 GCA_963575685.1 Gammaproteobacteria bacterium
ACCTAGCGAGTACATCGACAAGGAATTGACTCTGATCGTAGGGGAAGCGGGTAGCTATCGTCTCCTCGAACCTCGTCCTAGGTTTTTCGCCGGGCTCAGTGAATTTTTCAGCGCAGAGCCACGGATGTTGGCCGCAGGTCGGGTGGGTGAAGTGGTTCGACGTGAATGGGATGGTGAACGTCTGACACTTGCCGTTGCTGTGTTGACGGCGCATCCCGGTACCGAATTCACCCTGGTACGAACCACCCGGCAGGCCGCCATCGCAACCCTGCAAAAACGGCTTGAAGTTTTGGAAAAGCCAAAAGATTCAGGAATCGTCGAAGTGGCGCTGCAAGACCCTGACCCGATGCGGGTCGCCAAGATTGTCAACGCCATTGCCAACGACTACCTGCGCCGCGACCTCGAACGCAAATCGATGGAGAGGGAGCGGCGGCAAGGGATGTTGGAGCAACAGCAAGGGGTCTTGGAGCAACAGATAGCGCTACTCAAGGCACGGTTGGAGGTCTCCACGACGGATCTCGATCACTTCCGTCTGGAGCATGGCATGGTTGACCCCGCCCAAGAGCCCCAACGGTTACTGGAACAACTGACCACCGTGGAGAGCCGGATCAGACAGATCAGACAAAAACGCGAAGAAGCGGTACATCGCTTTGGCCCTACCCACCCCACGGTAGTTGCTCTTGATGCCCAGATCGCACCCCTGACCCAAGACGAGGAGGCACTCAACCAACGCCTCACGTCCTTTCCCAACCATTGGCAGGAACTGACACGTCTCTCCCGAGAAGTGGAGATCGATACCCAACGCTACCTTTTTCAGCTCAACCGAGCCCAGACACTCACGAATCAACGCCAATTCCTACTTTCTGCCAAAGGCAAAAAACAAGACCTGACCCCATCCCCAAGAATCATCGACGCGGCCGGTCCTCCCGACGCCCTTGCCCTCTCGGCAATGGAAAATGTGATCCTTTTCTTGCTGGGGAGCGGATTGATGCTGATGTTGGGAATGTCGCTAACCTCTTTACGCCGTGGGCATATCCGCTCGTTGAGGAGAAAATCGGCACGCTTACGTAGGATCCGCAGGGCGGAGAAGCGTAGCACATCCCCTAGTATCCCTGAGGAGCAAAACGCATCGGTTGTGCAACAACCCCCTCTACCA
>CAUYUB010000586.1:0-1152 GCA_963575685.1 Gammaproteobacteria bacterium
GTGACTCGACCGACCCGCACCCCGGCGACACTCACCGGTGTACGCGCCTTGAGCCCCCCGATATTCTGGAAACGGGCAGTAATGTCGTACCCCTTGTCCGCCCCCAACACGCTCAGGTTGCTGACCCGCATGGCGAGCATAAACAGGGCGGCAAAGCCCAGGGCCATGAATCCCCCGACGGTGATCTCCAGTTGTCTCTGTTGCCTCATTTTTTCAGACCTTGTTGAACATCAGGGCGGTAAGGACGAAATCCAGGGCCAATACCGCGAGCGCCGTATGGACCACGGTACGGGTAGTCGCGAGACTGACCCCTTCGGCGGTGGGAACCGCATCGTACCCTTGAAACAGGGCAATCCAGGTCGCCGCGAACCCAAAAACGATACTCTTGATAATGCCGTTGCCGATATCTTCGTAGAAATTCACCTTGGCCTGCATCTGGGACCAAAACGCCCCATCGTCCAGACCAAGCAAGCCCACCGCCACGAAATACCCCCCCAGCACCCCTACCGCGCTGAAGATGGCGGCCAACAGCGGCATCGCCAATACCCCGGCCACAAAGCGCGGCGCCACGACCCGCTCAAGGGGATCCACCGCCATCATCTCCATGCCGGAAAGCTGCTCAGTCGCCTTCATCAGTCCGATCTCGGCGGCCAACGCCGAACCCGCCCGACCACCGTAGAGCAAGGCACTGACCACCGGCCCCAGTTCCCGCACCAACGACAGGGCCACCAATACGCCCAGGGATTGGGCGGCACCAAAATCCACCAGGGTGTTATAGCCTTGTAGGCTCAAGACCATTCCCACGAACAGACCAGACACCACGATGATCACCAACGAACGCACCCCAACCGAATGGAGCTGGCGCACCACCTCGCGCAGATGACGCAGAGATGCGGGCAGGGCAAGGGCGACGTAGTACAACAGGAGGTGCGCACGCCCGAGCCGCATCAGGATTTCCAGGGTCCGACGACCCCACGCCGCAAGCCAATCGCTCATGCGCTTTCCTCTCTCATCAGGTCCGTCGCCAAATCCAGGGCCGGATAGTGAAAAGGTACCGGCCCTTCGGCACGGGCGTGCATGAATTGCTGTACCCACGCCGAAGGACTGGCGCGCATCTGATCGGGAGTCCCCTCCCCCACCACCCGGCCTTCG
>CAUYUB010000587.1:0-1152 GCA_963575685.1 Gammaproteobacteria bacterium
CACCAGGATCGCCGCGATGCGGCGGCACCCGCGCCGGGACCAAGCGAACCTCGCTTAAATCCAATCCTTCCTTCAACTCCAGGGCCGTACGCAGGTGCCCGAAGTGGATCGGATCGAAGGTCCCACCATAGATACCGATAGGGCCGGCCACGGGCGCAGGTCTGATAGTCCGATATCAGGTCCGGACGTGACCGTCCCCCAGCACGATGAACTTTTGAGAGGTCAACCCCTCCAGCCCGACCGGACCACGGGCATGAAACTTGTCCGTGGAGATACCGATCTCCGCTCCCAGTCCGTACTCGAAGCCATCGGCAAAACGGGTCGAGGCATTCACCATCACCGAACTGGAATCGACCTCGGCCAAAAAGCGCCGAGCCTTGCTCCAATCTTCGCGCAGATGGCATCGGTATGAGCTGATCCATACTGGTGATATGATCGAGGGCGGCATCAATACCGTCAACCACGCGGATCGAGAGAATAGGCGCCAGTCTTTAGTTCCAATCCTCCTCGGTCGCCGCTGTCACCGTCATGTTGGCGAGCAACGCCTGGGTGGCATGACAACCGCGTAATTCCACGCCTTTTTCCACATACATGCTGGCCAGGCGCGGCAGAATACGCGGAGCAATAGCAGTATCCACCAGCAAGGTTTCCATGGTATTGCAGGTGCCGTAGCGCTGGGTCTTGGCGTTGAAAGCAACACGCACCGCCTTTTCGAGATCAGCGCTTTCATCAATATAGACATGACAGATACCATGTAAATGCTTGATAACAGCATTTTCGCTTCCTTGCTGATGAGATCCACCAGCGATTTACCGCCTCGAGGAATGAGCACGTCGACATACTGATTCATGCGTAACAACTCACCCACCGCGGCACGGTCGGTGGTATCGATAACCTGCACCGCTCCCGCCGGCAACCCGACGGATTCCAAACCCAAGTGGATGCATGCGGCAATTGCCTGGTTGGAATGAAGAGATTCCGATCCTCCACGCAGGATGGAAGCATTGCCCGATTTCAGGCAGAGCCCTGCGGCATCGGCAGTCACATTGGGACGTGATTCATAGATGATGCCGATGACACCCAGCGCTACCCGCATCCGGCCGACCTGGATCCCGGAGGGACGATAAGCGAGGTCGGTTATTTGGCCGATCG
>CAUYUB010000588.1:0-18749 GCA_963575685.1 Gammaproteobacteria bacterium
ATTTCATATTGGAGGGTATTATCGGCCATGGGTTTACCATCGCTGTCGGGATAGACGATTTCAGTCTTGCGGCGCGCATCGGACATCAGACGCTGTCTCGCGGCTCGCGGAATCTGTTCATTTTTGGTAATCGTAGTGGCAATAATGGACATCTTTATCTCCCATTGGCCATTAGCAAAGTGTGTTGGATAGAGATTGGACGGAGGTATTAAAAGATGAAACGAATTCTGCCTTGGATCGGTTGGGGGCTGGGGCTACTGCTCGGCCTGCCGTTGCTGGTTCTGATTTTATTGCTGGTGCTAGCGAATAGCCAGAAAGGGTGCGATTGGGTCGAGCGGACAATCGCGGACACCAGTGGCGGACAGGTTTCCTTGACCGGGTTGTCAGGGCATCTTCCCGATGGCCTGCGTTTGGCACGCTTGGAATTGCGTGACAAGGCCGGGGCTTGGCTGGTCATCGAAGAATTGGCCCTGGACTGGTCACCACTGCGTCTGCTGGCGGGCGAGGCGAGCATAGACCGGTTGGAGGTCGGGCATATCGTGTTGGATCGTCTGCCGCCCCCCTCCTCTGAGAAAAAACCTTCCGCTGTCGGATTTTCGCTACCCGTAGCTATCCGCTTACAAAGCGTGCGGGTGGATCGGTTGGATCTAGGTCAGGCCCTGGCCGGCAAGCCCGCCAGCGTGCGCCTAACCGGCCAGGGCCATCTGGCTTCCTTGACCCGAGGCGAAGTGACGCTGTCGGTCCAGCGCTTGGACGGGCCAGGGGTTTATACCTTGCAAGGCCGTTACGAGGACACCAAGGTCCAAGCAAAGGTATCGGTGGAGGAACCGGCACGCGGGATGATCGCCTCCTTCGCGGGGATTGAGGAACTTGACGCGCTCTCCATGGATGCCGAGGCGGCAGGCCCGCTGTCGGCGCTGCAAACCCGGCTGACATTGGCCTTCGGGCCATTGCGGGCCATTGCCCAAGGCCGCTTGGACTTTGATGGCCGGCGTATCGACGAGCTGGCCCTGTCTGTCACAGCCCCGGCCATGCAACCTCGGCCCGACCTGTCTTGGCAGGCCATCGCGGTGGAGGCCCAAGCGAGCGGACCGTTTACCGCGCCCACCGCCCAGGGAACGCTGCACATCGACCATCTTTCCGCCGCTGGGGCCACTGTCCGCGCCATCTCCTTTCATCTGCAAGGAGATGCCGGACAGGTGGGGCTGGACGGTGAAATCGCCGGGGTAAGGCTCCCCGGCCCCCAGCCCGACCTGCTGGAGGCCGCGCCCGTGACGCTTCAAGCCGACCTGCGCCTGGATGCGGCGGATCGGCCGCTCCAATTTCACTGGAGGCATCCCCTCTTCACCGCCGCGGGCAAAGCGACCTTGGGCGGTGACTTGAAAGGGGACATGGCCCTGAACCTACCGGATTTGCAACCCTTCGCCGCCTTAGGGAGACAAGACCTACGGGGCAAAGCGGATCTGAACCTACACCTGGCGCGCGGCGCAGCGACCACGCTGGCGGCCGACGGCCTCCTGTCCGTCACCGGCGGGTCAACACCTTGGCCCAAGCTGCTGGGAGACCAGGCGCGGCTCGCCGTCGCCGTTACATTGAACGGATCGGATCTCACGCTCTCCCGCCTGAATCTGGAGGGCAACGCCTTGGCCCTTTCCGCCGCGGGTGCCTTGGTCGCGGGTCAGGCCGATGTCCAGTGGAAATTCTCCCTCAGCGATCTGGCGGTGGTCATGGCGGACGGTTCGGGCCGACTGGCGGCGCAAGGCCGGGTCAACGGGCCATTGGACAACCTCGCCGTCCATGCCGAACTGAACGGCGAATTGGCGACGAAGGGTCTACCTCGTGGCCCCATCAACGCCCAGATCGCCTTGACCGGACTGCCGCACCAACCCGTCGGCCAGGTCACGGCGCGGGGCGTGCTGGGCGGTTCGCCTGTGGATCTGGTGCTGACTGCGCAAGCCCCCGCCGACGGGTCGGTGCAAGTCAACCTAGAGCGGGCCAACTGGAAGAGCACCCATGGCATGGGTAGCCTCCATCTGTCCAAGGGGGCGGAATGGCCATTGGGGAAGATCGAACTCCACATGGGGCAGCTTACGGATCTGCGGCCCTGGCTTGGCCACCCGGTGCAGGGAAATCTTAGTGTGAACCTGGAAACGATCCAGCGGGCCGGCCGGCCACAAGCACTGCTGACGCTGGAGGCGCACAATGCCGGTCTGGTCGGGACCGCCACGGTGGGGCAAACCCGGCTGACGCTGGCGGTCAGCGATCCGATCCACCAGCCCGTCCTCGACGGACGGCTGGATCTGGCCGAGATCGCGGCCGGGGCCGTGAAGGGCGGTAGCCGGTTGGATCTGGCCGGACCATTGACGGCATTGGGTCTACACCTGTCCGCCGAGGTGCGGACTGCCGCCGGAGAGACCCATATGGAAACGGAGGCCAAACTCGATGCCCCCAACCGGCGACTCGCCCTGACCCGCATGGAGGCCGGCTGGAAGGGGGAAACCCTGCGTCTATTGGAACCCGCCCACCTGGATTTTGCCGAGGGGCTTGCCGTTGGCCGTCTGCGGCTGGGATTCGGGGAGGCGGTGCTGGAACTGACGGGCAGGACCCATCCCAGGCTCGATCTGACCGCCAGCCTGCGCAATGTCTCCGCCGCTCTTGCCAGGCTCTTCGACCCGACGCTGGACGCGGCCGGCACACTGCGGGCCGATGCCCATGTCACGGATAATCCTGCCCACCCCTCGGGCTTGATGGAACTCGAAGCGGAGGGTCTGCGGATGCGGACGGGTCCCGGCCGGGGGCTGCCGCCCGCGGAGCTGACGGCCAAGGCCCGGTTGGACGGGACGATGGCCCATATCGACACCCACCTGAGCAGCGGGCGCGAACTTGATCTAAACCTCAGCGGCGAGGTCCCGCTGACCGCGGCGGGTTTATTTGACCTTCACGCCTGGGGCGGTGTGGACTTGAAACTTCTCAACCCCTTGCTGGCGGCCGACGGGCGTCTTGCGCGTGGCCAACTGGCCTTGGATGCGAGCCTGGTAGGTCCTCGCTCCGAGCCACGGATGGCAGGCACGGCGCGGTTAAGCGGCGGGGAGGCACGGGATCTTTCCAGCGGTGTGCAGCTTTCGGATATCGAAGCCTTATGGGAAGCCCAAGACGGAACGATCCGCTTGGTTACGCTCGCGGCCAAGGCCGGTCCGGGGAAAATCACCGCCAGCGGAACGGTGGATCTGAGCAAGGAAGGGCTGCCGGTCGATTTCACCTTGGCCGCCGACAATGCCCGCCCCTTGGCCAGTGACCGGCTGACCGTCTACCTGGACAGCGACCTTCGCCTTCGCGGCCAGTTACAAGGTTCGCTGGCCGCCAGCGGGACTGTCCACCTCCGCACCGCTGAGATCCGCATTCCCGAACGCCTGCCTACCAGCATCGCGGTGTTGAAGGTGCGCAGGTCCGGCGATACCCCTCCCCTGCCGGCACCTCCTGCTACCCAACGAGACATCACGCTGGATCTACGTATCGACGCACCTCGACAGATTTATGTGCGGGGCCGTGGGCTGGAGGCCGAACTGGGCGGCACGATCCAGGTACGCGGGTCAACCGCTAGGCCGCAGCCGGAGGGTGTCTTCACCCTGCGCCGGGGTCAGTTCACCTTGGCGGGGAAGCGTTTGATCTTCAACAAAGGCGAAGTGGGTTTCGACGGCGGCAGCATAACGGACCCCTCGCTGAATTTCCTCGCCAAGACCACCAGCGGCAACGTGACGGCAAACCTTGCCGTGGGTGGCACTGCCGGCAAGCCGAAGCTCACGTTGAGCAGTGTCCCGGAACTACCGCAGGACGAGGTCCTCGCTCAACTGCTGTTTAGCCGCAGCACCTCCAAACTCAGTCCGTTGGAGCTGACCCAGATCGCCTCCGCCCTGGCCTCCCTGAGCGGCGTTACCTCCGGGATCGGTGATCCGCTGGAGAGTGTACGCAAAGGCTTTGGATTGGACCGCCTCTCGGTCGGCGCAACCATGGAGGCTGGGCGCTATATCGCCCCCGGCGTCTATGTGGGGGCCAAGCAAGGGATCAGCGGGGGAAACTCCCAGGCCACGGTACAGATCGACATCACCAAAAGTCTGAAACTAGAAGGCTCGGTGGGTACCGGCGCGTCTTCCAGCGGGTCGGCCGGTTCTTCGGGCGCCAATAGCGTGGGCGTGATCTACCAATATGAATATTGAAGCACTAGCGGTCTTGCGGAGCCAACAGCATTAAGGAAATTTCCTAATATTGGGACCAGAAATATCGGGTAGATGATAAATTGAGTCCATTATGTGTGCTAACGAACAGAACATCTCGCCAGGAATGGGAACAATAGCCTCATCATCAAGATAAAGCCTCCCCTTAGCTCTATTTCAGGGAATGACCCGATCATGAGAAAAATATCTTTCGTCGCGCTCCTCATAGTTATACTTATATGGATTACCCCAAGCGGCGTGGCTCACTCCCAGGCGGTTATGACGCCCCCAGCCTCACTGCAACATTCAATAATGAAAGGAGTGACCTACAGAGCAGGGACAATAATAACAAATATGCTTTTTTTAGGTCCCGCAACAGGGAGTTGGATCGATGCTTCCATTCTGACAGCCACATTTACTGGCGTTGCCACTGTCATATATGTATCGAATGACTATTTGTGGGACACATTATACACGTCTGAAAATATCTTAAATAAAGAGGCCTTTGATGTTTCAGGCAGTGCAAAGCGCGTGACGTTGAAAATGATAACGTACACAACAATAGTCACGCTTGCAACAAGCGGAATATTGTACCTCTGGGCTAACTCACTTCCCCTTGTCCTATACCAATTATATCCAAAAGTTTCTTTAATCCTTATGTTATTCACATACCAGCCAGTTTCAATGCGTCCAGGATAAACTTTCGATGGGTAATTGATCTAAAAAATTGATTATTTGTTTCCGACAGGATTCCCATAGCACGCAACTTCAACTTATCCAACATGGAGAATATTTCTCCAGCCATTTTACCCTTTAACCAGCCCCATACTTGTTCCATTGGATTTACCTCTGGGCTATATGGCGGCTGATATAGCAACATTACATTATCCGGTAATGCTAAATCCTTTGCGGTATGAAAACTCGCATTATCTATCTGCATTACGTGAAAATCCATTTGATTTTTCTCGGAAAATTCCTTAAGAAATTGTTCAAACCCTTCCCGATTCATTCTGTCACCCTCCCAAAAAAAATTTTCTCCCGTTTTTACTTCAACGGCACCATATAGAGAGTAGCCAGCCCGTTTGGTGCTTGTCTTCAATACTGGCTTAACGCCACGCCTAGTAATCCGTCTACGCAACCAAGTTTTTGTCGTAAGGCGACTTTCATCTTGAACCCAATAACGAATCTTGCCGTATTTTTCTAGGCAAGGCTTTGATATCTCTATCAATGGGTTGGAAAGGTTTTCTTTGAAATCTAGAACCATTGCTGGATTTTGATTTTCAGAAACAGGACGAGCAACCTTCGGAGAAGAATCCAAATCATACTTCACTAACCTATGAACTGTGCTATAGGCAGCATCAATACCGTGCTCTTCTTTGAGCCATATTTTAATATCTCCATAACTTGCGAATCCTTCTTTGTTTCCTAATTTAATAACCAATTCTTCCACAACCTCATCAGTAATGATGCGGGAGCTACTTCTTCCTTGATAATCCATTCTTAAAAATCCCTTTAATCCTAGTTCCTTGTATCGTTTTATCCAATTGGTAATCACGGGTAAACTTCTACCTAATAGGGCTGCAATTTGTTTACGGGTTGTCACCAAGCCAAGCACATACCAATACAAAAATTGCAGTCGTTCTTTTTTGCGGACATCAGTTTCAATTCTCAATAAAGAAAGGAGCTCTGTCGAAGTTTCTTTGACTGTGAAATTAAGGATGCGGCTCATGATTTTCCCTTTTTCAAATTGTGTTGGTATCGTTGTTATCGTCACCTAACATAAGAACACTTTTAAGTATAATTGGTATAACCGTCGGCGCTGGACTTGCAATTGCGAAGATGGGGGTGTTTTATGTAAATGAGTTTGCGTGGGAGTGGTATCATTGGCACACAACCAACACCGCTTAGCACTGAATTGCACCACGGTCGTTCGTAGTGGTGGTAAGCGTTGGTTGCCGGAATCCAGGGTACAAGGACGTGATCCACCAGCGCCCGCCATGGATAAAGCCCCTTAGCTCCATTTCAGGGAATGACTCGATCATGAGAAAAATACCTTTTGCTGCGCTCCTCATACTTATTTTGATTATCCAAACCGGCGTGGCTCACTCCCAGGCGGTTGTGACACCCCCAGCGGTTGTGACGCCCCCAGCCTCACTGCAACATTCAATAATGAAAGGAGTGACCTACAAAACTGGGACAATAATAACCAATATGCTTTTTTTAGGTCCCGCAACAGGGAGTTGGATCGATGCTTCAATTCTGACTGCGACATTTACTGGCGCTGCCATTGTCATATATGTATCGAATGACTATTTGTGGGACACATTCTATCCATTTGAAAATATTTCAAATAAAGAGAAATTTGATGTTTCAGGAAGCGCCAAGCGCGTGACGATGAAAATGATGACGTACAAAACAATAGTCACGCTTACAACAAGCGGAATATTGTACCTCTGGACTAGCTCACTTCCTATTGTCCTAACCGTCGGCGCTGGGCTTGCACTTGCGAAGCTGGGGGTGTTTTATATAAATGACCTTGCGTGGGAGTGGTATGATTGGCACACAGCCAAAGTCGCTTCGCACTGAATTGCGACAGGCTTGAGTTCATCCATCACGCCGTTCTAGGGATTGGCCCGATCATGAGGAAAAGGTTTCCAACTCATCGCGGCCGCTAATTAGCATGATTATACTGACAACACAGCCCATGGTTATCACTGAACCACATTCCGCCCCTTTTTCGGATATCGGCGCGGCACTTCCACGGCCTCTGCATATCAAGGCGGTTGTCACCGACATGGATGGCACGCTGATGCCAACATACAAAGTGCTCATTTCTATTATTGAGGCTGATGCCGCACTTGAAAGCTTATTTGATGGCATGTATCACAAGATGTCAGACGATACGTTACCTGTCCTGCTGATGACCCTTTTCGGTATCCAGTCCCTTCTGCATCGTCCTGTAGAAAGTACGCAACAAATGTTTGTGCACACCCTTCAGGAACTTAACATTGATATACCAATAGTAACGCTGCATCGTATGCATCAGGTCGTGAGCGAATCGTTTCAGCTGTATGACGGCGTACTCGACTTCCTTATTCGCGCCGCGAATTGTGGAATATATATTGCCATTTACTCCAGTTCTTTGAGTGGTTTTGTTACTTCACGACTACTTCGATCTGGTATATCACCAATTTATTTCAATGCTATTTATGCGAAATGTATTCCTGGGCAGCAACCTCTGCGGACGAGCGACTCATTTCCTGTGGAAGGTAGCTACGAGAAAATCCTTACCCCCTACGCTTTTCAGAAACCTGACGTAACCCCACTGAAACAAATAGCCCACATAACCAAGGCCACCCCGCACCAAATCTTGATGATTGGAGATGGCCTCAACGATCTCCAGGTTGCCGTTGGCATTGATTCCTCAACAAAATATGAATCTGGCCAGACGCCGCATACATCAATATTTTGTTTCCAGGAAGAGGGGGCTAACGATATAAGTAATAAAGAGTTATTAATGAACAGTCGGTTGCGTCCCGGCAAAGAGGTATTAGGTGCCGAGGCGGTTAATCGGGAAATTGCAGCGCTTGGAGTGGAGGACCAAATTATTCGCTTGCCCCAAGGGTTTAATACATTGATCCGCTTGATTAAGGATGGCGCCATAAGGTTGTCACCATCTGATGATTTAGGCGATCAACGGTCGGATCAAGAAGCCACACCAGGGGCAAGTGGCCTTGGCCATTTAGTATTCACCTAAAACAACGGAGAGTGCCATGCACATAAAAGTATACGAACTTGAAGCCCTATCAAGCAAAGAAAAATCAGCCATCCTGGGTAGAAACGGGATTGATACTCACATTAAAAAATCGAACGTTGCGGAGATTGTGGACAACGTCCGTCTGAATGGCATGAGCGCCCTGAAAAAATATGCGCTTGATTTCGATAAAATGGCCATTGACGAACACAACATAAAAGTTACTCCAGAAGAATTCAAAAAGGCGAGAGCTTTAGTTCCCCCCAATGTGGTGGACGCAATCAAGGTAGCCATCATCAACATTAAGAAATTTCATGTTGCCCAAAAACCGACCAATGTTTGGCTGACAGAAATTGATGAGGGGATCTTTGCCGGAGAGAAGGTGACCCCCATCGAATCGGTCGGGATTTATGTTCCAAGGGGCAAGGGGTCGTTTTCACAAATAGTGGTGAGACTTGGCGTTCCTGCCATGGTGGCCGGGGTTGAAAACATAATCATTTGTACACCCCCAATGAGCGATGGCTCAGTTGATCCAGCTACATTACTCGCCGCTGAACTGGTTGGCATAAAACACGTTTACAAAGTTGGTGGTGCTCACGCAATCGCAGCCATGGCTTATGGAGTCGATGGCGTACTTCCTAAGGTTAACAAAATTGTGGGGCCCGGGAATGAATATGTAGTTGCAGCAAAATCACTTTTGCACAGTGTGGTTGATGTTGGCATCCCTGCAGGAATTAGTGAGTCCATTATTTTGGCAGATGGGACTGCCGATCCTTACAATGTAGCACTGGATTGGCTGATTGAATCAGAACATGGCCCAGACTCCCCTGCTCTCCTTGTGACCTTTGATCGGGACCTGGCCGAGAAGGCAATGGAGCATATACGGGAACTTGTGAAAAAAGTTCCAGAAGAAGGGCGAAAATACTGCATAGAAAGTTTTGCAAGAAATAGCGGAGTCATCCTAACAAAGGACATGGATAGTGCTGTTGATTTCATAAACCAATACGCTCCAGAGCATATTGAAATTATGACCGAAGACCCAATGGAGATATTTGGAAGAATAAAGAATGCCGGTGAAATCTTGTTGGGGAAATACACGCCCATTAGCATAGCCAACTTTACCCTCGGACCCACTGCGGTTCTGCCAACTGGTGGGTTCGCTCGGACATTTTCTGGCGTCTCCATTCACGATTTTATGAAACGGACGTCCGTGGGCTATCTCACAAAGGCAGGTTTCTTGAAATTGCGGGGGCCGACACGTTCTTTTGCTGAGTATTCACACTTGATTGCACATGCCATGGCGGTCTCGGAGAGGAAAATTTAAGGTTTAAGAAGAACTGGCGCTCGCATCCAATCTTTTCGAAGGGGCGCGCCGGATGGGGAATTTTGGAGATATTTCGATGTTTTTTAGACAAGGGGTGCTTGATGCGTTATGCATACCTGGATTGACACTATTTGGTGCTAATGTTGGAATAGGTGTGTTGGCACATTCTTTAAATGTGTCGTTTAGTTATTCGGTCATGACCACTGTATTAGGATTTTCGTTATCAGGACAAGCGGTTATAATCACAGGCGCGGTTGCTGGTACCGCATTACTGCCATTGCTCATATCAGCGACAGCCGCAAACATACGTTTACTTCCGTTATCTGCTGGTGTCTGCGCCGCATCAAAACCCCTGTCGTCATTAAAAAATATACTACTTGCAGCGGTAACAGCAGCAACTGCATGGAGCATTATTGTACCAAAGTCAAGAACAGTACCGCTAGATTGTAATATTGAGGATTATGCATTAGGTGTAGCGAGTACTCTATGGTTTGGATCAGTTCTATCGACTGGATTAGGATGGTTGTGTTACGGACATATCCCATTGATTATTGAGTCTTCATTGGCCTTTCTTACGGCAATCTATTTCTGCTGCATGATGGTTGGTGAGTCAGCACGATCTAGCGCGAACGCAACAGCAGCAATTATAGGAACAGTTTTTACCATTCCCTTATCCTACTTGATGGGGGCATGGGGATTAGTTATGGTTGGCATCCTAGGGGCTGCCTCAACCTTATTTGTTATGAAACGTGAAGGTAAGATATGACCCCTATTCATTTACTGATATCATTCATCACAGCTAACCTATGGAGGCTTTGCGGTGCACTGATCGGTGAAAAGATAACAAAGAATGAGAAAGCAAGGGCTGCTATTGATGGTATGGCTATCGCTTTGATTTCTGGTATCGTTATTCAAATGACGTTTAAATACACTGCGACGCCAATATACATAAAAATGCTTTCGCTTATTGTTGCTTCCGTCGTTTATCTCAAGACATCAAGACAAATATCATATAGCGTTTTTGCCGGACTTATAACTTTCATCTCAATCTCCTATTTGGACGACCGCTGAAAGTCTGCCAACACGATCCGTCAATCCTGGAACTTGATCCTACTGGCGATAGAGGAGGTGACATGAATCGACAGACGGCCCCGCCAGCCTTATCGATCTCGCCATTACGGGCCGAGGCGGAGGCAGTACTGGCGAGTGTGCCGGCAACCCGCCAAAAAGAGTTGGCAAATGATTCCCCAGCCAATCTCCTGCACGAACTCCAGGTCCACCAGCTTGAACTGGAAATGCAAAATGATGAGCTGCGCAAGATCCAAACTGAGCTGGAAGCGTCCCGCGACCGTTATCTGGATCTCTACGAATTTGCCCCCATCGGTTACCTCACCGTAAACCGCGAGGGACTGATCGTTGAAATTAATCTCACCGCCGTTATGCTGCTCGGTGTGGATCGCGACAAATTGATGCACCGTCGTTTGGCACAGTTTGTCGTCCCCCAGGACCAAGGCTGCTGGTACCGTTTATTCCTATCCGTGGTACAGCGTGGCGGGAAACAAAGTGGCGAATTTTCATTTCAACGCGGCGATGGCCTCATCTTCCACGCTCGGCTAGACTGTCAACCGGAAGCTGGTGGCGAGACTTCTCCGCGAATACGCATTGCACTTAGCGATATCTCCGAGCAAAAACGCATCGAAGAATTGCGCATCGCCGCCACCGCCTTCCAATCGCGCGAAGGTATGCTGGTCACCGATGCCAATAACGTGATCCTCCGAGTGAATCGCGCCTTCACTCACATCACCGGTTACACATCAACGGAAGTCATTGGCAAGACTCCCCGCATCCTCCAATCAGGCCGCCATCCCGCGGATTTTTATACGGCAATGTGGGAGTGTATCCATCGCACGGGTGCCTGGGAAGGTGAAATCTGGAGCCAGCGTAAAAATGGAGAAGTCTATCCCACCTATGCCACCATCACCTTGGTGAAAGACCGAGACGGTATCACCACGAATCATGTCGGCACCTTTACCGACATCACCGAGCGTAAGGCGGCGGAAGAGGCGTTGCGTGATAGCGAGGCGCGTCTTGCCTTGACTCTTGCCAGTACGGAATTGGGCGCATGGGATTTAGATATCAAAACCGGCCACGTCATTTTCAATGAACGCTGGGCGGAGATGCGTGGCTACCGACTGAAAGATATCGAGAGGAATATCAGTACTTGGACCTCCGGGATCCATCCCGATGATTTCGCGGCGATGTATACCATATTGATGGAACATTTTTCCAACCACCTTCCACTTTTTCAGGCGGAATATCGTGTCCGCACCCAATCGGGAGCGTGGCGGTGGATCATGGGGCGTGGCGCGGTAACCAGACGCGATGCCGAAGGAAAACCACTACGCATGGCCGGCGTCGAGATCGATATCACTGCGCAGACCTTAAGCGCGCAAAGACAGCGTGCGCTGGTTGAGGAATTGCAACGTCGCGCCGATGAAATTTTTGATCTCTACAACAACGCCCCGTGCGGATATCACTCTATTGATAAGGATGGTGTATTCCAACGTATTAATGATACCGAACTCAAGTGGCTAGGCTACTCACGAGAAGAAGTAATCGGGAGGATGAATATTTCCACCTTGCTCACGCCGACGGCACTCCTAACTTTCCAGCGTAATTTTCCTCAGTTTAAGGAGATCGGTGAGATTCGCTATCTGGAAATGGAGCTGATCCGTAAAGACGGAACTATCCTCCCGGTGCTGATCGGTGCGACGGCTTTATACCACGCCGATGGCAGTTTCCTCATGAGCCGAACGACCGTCTACGACATCACCGAACGAAAAGAGATGGAACAGGAACGTACCAACCACACAATTCAGTTGGAGGAAAAATCGCGACGTTTGGTCGCCGTCCAGGAAGACGCGCGGCGGGTATTGTCCATGGAGTTGCACGACCGCACCAGTCCGAACCTCGCTGCCATTGCCCTCAACCTGGACATCATCGCGCGGGGATTGGCAGAGCAACCATCCATGGAATTTGTCGTGCGCATGGAGGATACTCGCGCGTTACTCGCGGATACGGCAACCAGTATCCGCGAAGTTTGTGCCGACCTACGGCCGGCGGTACTTGATTATGCGGGCCTGTTGGCGGCAATGAAGAGTTATTCTCAACAGTTTTCCCGACGGACCGGCATCGTAATTGAAATCGACTGTACGCAACCTGAGGTAAGACTTGCGCCGGATTTAGAATCGTTGCTATTCCGCATCTTTCAGGAAGCGCTGACGAATTGTGCAAAACATGCCCAGGCTACGTCGCTCATGATTACCTTGCGGCATGGTAACCATCCCATCGTCCTAACGATAATTGACGACGGGGTAGGGTTTGACCCGGTACTTTTGTGGCAAAGACCCATGAACGGTTTGGGTATTATTAATATGCGCGAAATGATCACGTTCGTCGGCGGCATCTTGACCCTTGAATCACAACCCGGCAAAGGGACGAGCATTACCGTGGGGATTTAAAGATGAATCTGAATCTACGCATCCTGCTGGCCGACGATCACAAGTTGTTTCGTGAGGCACTACGGAGTTTGTTGACACAGGAGAAGGATATCGAAGTCGTCGCGGAAACCGGCAACGGACTCGAAATCGTAGAACTCGCTAAAAGATTTTCACCCAATATTGTCTGTATGGATATCGGCATGCCCGGCATGAACGGCATTGAGGCGACGCGGCAACTCCTTGTGGCCTGCCCATCGGTTAAAGTCATCGCGCTCTCGGCCTATGCCGACGAAAAATATGTCGTGGACATGATTGATGCCGGCGCCACCGCTTATATCACCAAAGCTGAGGCGGCCGAGGAATTGCTGCGCGCGCTCGATGCAGTACGCCATAACCGCCGTTATTTGTGCCCCAGCGTCGTGGACATAGTCACTATGTCCTTATTCAATAAAGATAAATCAGGGAATAGCCCATCCCCTCTCGGCAACCGCGAGCGCCAAGTGTTACAACTGGTTGCCGAAGGAAAAAGTTCAGTGCAGATCGCGGAACTATTGCATATCGCGCAGTCCACCGTCGATGTGCATCGGCGCAATATTATGCGTAAACTCAATTTGCATAGCATCGCCGAACTCACCCGCTATGTGATTAATAACGGCTACTTTCCCTCCCCCCCCCCCCCCAATTTGAATAATGTGGATATTATTAATCAGTGCTGAATTTTCAAATGATATCCACGCTCTAGCATTCGGAAGGATCCTTCCTGGTTATACACTGGCCGTCCATCCATCACTATTTTTCATAAGAAATTTATCGATATCCGCCTTGGTTCTAATGGAATAGAACTTTCTTAAAATATCGCTCTTCGAAATATTGAGGTGCATCAATTCACATCTTAAATAAGGGAATCTTGCCACTGGTACGCTGAAATTTCGCAGGCCCAGCTTAATAAACAGCGGGTAATATTCTTCAAATGAGCCGATTTCCCCACACAAGCAGATCTCTTTATTATACAATTTTCCTGCCTTTACGATGATATCAAGAAACTTTACCAGCGATTGGCGCAGAATATGGTATTTCTTTTCCACTGGCGGAATGCCGTGGGAAGCCGTAAGCGTATGTCGAAGTAAGTCGCTTGAACTAATGTTGGCAAAATCTACCTCTTTGAGGAGTTCTTTGGATAGGAAGGCAGCTGCGGGAGTTTCAATCATTATACCTTCTTTGATCTGGCCAGCATCTTTCTTTTCATGCCAGAGCAGCCGCCGCGCTTCAGAAACTAAGCTGCGGAAAGTAGATATATCGGCGCAGTCGGATATCATAGGATATAAAATCCTTAAATCTCCAAACTTGGCGGCTCTGAGCAGTGCTTTGGCTTGTGTAAGATAGATCTCATAGAAATTCTCAACCGCCCTTGCAGCATTTATTCCAAGGTCTGGATGCAGCGGTTCCGGTAAAGCAAAAAACAAAGGCATCTGATCTGAACCTATATCAATCAGGCGGATAGTCGCAGACTTACCATTTAACCCTTCGATAATCGAGCGGTATTTCTCAAACTGCTCCTCCTCGGAAGGAGGTTGTCTTTCTTTAAGGAACAAAAATTCTGTACGTAGTAGCCCAATGCCGTCATGATTAAATTTCTTTATGATATCAAGTTCCTGCGGAGTGTTTATGTTGAGTTTTAGGTCCATTTTTACATCTACTTTGGTTAGGGGAATGATTGCTTGGTTAATAGTACGCAATTGTTCTATTTTTCTTGAGTAGTAATTTTCTGTTTTCTCATCTGGAAAAAGGAATACCTTTCCTGAGAAGCCGTCGATAATTACCTGGTCTGCGCATTTGAAATTATTTTTCACATCAATACCGAATATTGCCGGTATATTAAAAGAACGCGCGAGGATTGTGGCATTATTTGTGTATCCGCCTTCTTCCGTGACAAACGCAAGAACATTTTCCCGCGGTATGGTTAAAATCATGCAAGGCGTCAGTTTCTGAGAAACAACCACAACGGCCTGATTTTCTCCTGTCGCGCACTTGAAATGTCCAGGCACTTCGCCAAAGGATGCCAGGATCCGACTTTCTAAATCGATAAGGTCATGCGCAAGATTTTTAAAACGTATATTATTATTTTCATATAATGCGATATAGTCACTGAAGATGTGGTGGAGGGCACGCTCGACATTAACCTTTTTGTTTTTTATGAAATCAGATATTTTCTCGATTAATCCGCAATCATCAAGGATCATTATGTAGGTATTGAATACTTCTATGGTCTGATTGTCTTTTAATTTTTCAGAAGCATTGATTACTTCCAATATGGTGCTTTTTGTTTTTTCAAACCCTTCCCGTAACCGGTTAATCTCAAGTGAAATTTGATCGTCAAGAAGAGTATGGCGAGCAATTGAATCACTTTCATTATTTACATACAGGCAGACAGTTCCTTTTGCCACGCCTGATGACACCGGAATTCCACTAAGCACTTTCATTTTTTTCATTAGAATTCCCCTGGTAGTAGTTATTGCTTTAAGCGATTGATTCATTTTGATTGAGCGTTTGAGGGAGACGTTCGAGTTTCTGGTGACGGATGTGTTGCTGCTGGTCCAGCAGGGTATCGAACATGTGGAAACAGTTACGTCCGGCCTGTTTCGCTTCGTACATGGCAAGGTCGGCATGACGTAGCAGGTTGTGCTGGTCGGCATCGTCAAGCGGGTAGACGGTGAATCCCAGACTGGTGGTCACATGGAAATCGGTTTCCTGGATCCGAAACGGCGCAGCAATCACTCCGAGGATGCGATCGATAACTGGGTAGAGTTCTCCCATGTCGTTGAGATTAGCTAACAGCAGGACAAATTCATCACCACCTACTCTGGCAACGGTATCACCGGAACGTACCGCGCCATTCAAACGGTGGGCGACCTCGATCAGCAGCCGGTCGCCGATATCGTGACCATACTGGTCGTTGATTGGCTTAAATTTGTCCAGATCCATGAAGCCGACCGCTAACAATTTGTTTTCGCGCTGGACGCAGGCGATTGATTGGCGCAGGCGGTCGGCAAGCAGTAAGCGGTTGGGTAGTTGGGTGAGCGGATCGAAGTTGGCGAGAGATTCCAGGCGTTCCTGGGCGTGTTTAATATCGGTAATGTCGGTGAAAATTCCGAGATAATGGGTGATGTCTCCTTGCGGGTTTTTTATAGTGCTGATACTGAGGATCTCCGCATAGAACTCTCCATTTTTCTTGCAATTCCAGACCTCGCCCCGCCAGCAACCGCGATCGCGGATGGTTTTCCACATTTTTTGATAGAAGGATTTGTCCTGGAGCCCGGAATTGAGGATGCCAGGATTCTTGCCGACGACGTCTTCGGCCGGAAATCCGGTAATCTCGGTAAAGGCGCGATTGACTCGAACAATGTGATGGTAGGTATCGGTAAGGGCAATTCCTGCTAGTGCGTTGTCAAAGATACTGGCTTGCAAAAGTATTTCATCCTGAGCCTTTTTGAACTCGATTGCTATTTTGGCAAGGTTGGTTAGGTAGTGTGTTAATCTAATCTCTTCGGAGGACGGGCGGTGAGGTTCAGCATAATAGAGAGCAAACGTACCAAGCACGCGATTCGACGAATCGATAAACGGTTGCGACCAGCAGGAACGCAGGCCGGCACGTAGCGCAATCTCGCGGAAAGAAACCCAATACGGGTGCGTCAGGATGTCCTCGGCGATGACCCGCTGTCCAGTGTAGGCAGCGGTCCCGCAGGAGCCGACCTGGGGAGCGATTTCAAGTCCGTCAATAACCTTGTTGTAGAAATCCGGCAGGCTGGGCGCTGCACCTAAACGCAGCCGTCCCGTTTCATCTCGTAACAGGATGGAGCACCGGGCCCCTGGGTACAGCGCGTTGGTCATATGGGCGAGATGCTGCAGGGTGATGAACAACGATTCCCCTTGTGTCAACATGCCGAGAATGTGATTCTTGATTGCCAGAACGTCTTCTTGCTCCCATTGCGAGCGGTTCCACCAATAGCGGTTGATCACGAAGGATCGTTCGAACATGATCGGTAGCAGTAGGCTAAGCCTGCCGATTATCGTAGACCCATGTCGGTATTTGCTCATGATGTCGCCTAGCGATGCCTACAAGGTCTATGGTCCATGCCGAATTAAAATAACCACTACCCTCCTTTTTTGCATGGGATGGCGTGGGAGATAGGGAAATCCAAACGGCTGTACCTCAAAATATGAGGATACCGAATGAATGAATCGCTACAAATACCTGGATAGGCTGAACCGGGATACCAAGATTCAGGTAGTAAGGCGCGTAAATTCGACGCTGACGCGCAGCCACAGGTGTAACCCGTCAGTGGCCTGCCGTGGCGTCAGACATCGGATTTGCGTGGGACGCGAGCACTCGGAATTTCTACCCGTATCGTCGTTCCCAAGCCCGGGGCTGAAGCAAGGTAGAAGCTGCCACCGGAGAACTCTGTCCGCTCGCGCATGGTGAGCAGTCCCAAGCTGGTAGTATTTCTCGACCACCCCAAAGCCTCGGGAGAAAAACCGACGCCGTCGTCGGCAATCGTGAGCACGATCTGGTCATCGGCGTCGGCGAGGTCGATATCGATAGTGTTGGCGTAGGCATGTTTGGCGCAATTCGTCAGCGCCTCTTGCGCAATGCGGTAGATCGTCGTTGCGACCGCCTCATGGCGGTGTAGGGTAGCGGTCGAACGTACCCGGGCGGGGATACCGATACGTCGGCTAAATTGGCAGGCAAGATTATTCAAGGCGGCATCCAGGCCGAAGAGGTCGAGCAGCGGCGGATGCAGGTTGGCCGAGATCTCCCGGATGGAGCTGATCGTGTCCATCATCAATGCCTGGAAATCTTCCATCGGGTGGACCAGTATGTCGGCCGCCGGCGCAGGCAGTTTGCCGGCGAGGTCTTTCAACAGCAGATTCATGGCGGCAAGGTTTGCGGCCGTGCAGTCGTGCAGTTCCATACCGAGTTTGCGTCGCTCGTCTTCTTGCATCGCCAATAGGCGTTGGCCAAGTTCACGAATCCGCGCCAAGTGCTCGACCTGCGCCTGTTCCAATTGCTTGCGCTCGGTAATGTCCTGATGAATAGTCAGCCAGACTTTCCCATAATCGTGGTGGATGAAACTCGAAACGGTCGCGTTGCACCAGAATACCGTGCCATCCTTGCGAATATTCTTGACCTCTCCCGACCACATCCCGGTTTGGTGGAGCACTTCCATCATCTTGTGTGCGATTTCTTCGGGATCATCATCGGTTGGTGCGTTGAGGCAATTGATATGGTTGCCGTGGATTTCTCCGGCTGCGTAACCGAACATCGCATTGAACTTAGGGTTGGCGAATACGATGACGCCGTTGTCGCTTCTGATCAGGGATAGGCCTTCCTGCATGCAGTTCGTCATTTGTTCGTGCAGCCGCAAGGTAACCTCGGCCTGCTTGCGTTCACTGATGTCGCGGATGATCGCCTGCATATATTTCCGGCGGTCGGCAGAGATCATGCGCGCGCTGATCTCGACCGGGAAGCTGGTACCGTCCTTACGCCGGTGGATAGTTTCGAGCAGCGTCTGACCATCGGCCGCGAGGTTATGCCAATCTTGTTCCTGGGTGGCACAGGCTTCCGGTGCGCGCAATTCGCGGATCCCCATTTTCAGAAATTCAGCACGCGTGTAGCCATAGGCTTCAATAGCACGGTCATTAATTTCGAGAAAGTGGTTTCGATCGTCCCCCAAAATGATGATGTCGTTGGCGAATTTACTCAGATAATCGAAGCGCTGCACCAACACCCGGTTCTGCGATTCGGCCTGACACTGCTGCCGAACATACTCGGCGCGGGTACGTAGCGACCAGAAAATATAGGCACCGAAAGACAACAATATGAACAGCACCATTACTATATAAAAAGCGGGTAGTGCTACACAAGTAATGCTCTTCAGGTACGGAATAGTATCCATGGCATT
>CAUYUB010000589.1:0-1150 GCA_963575685.1 Gammaproteobacteria bacterium
GAATTCTAAAATTTAATATCCATTATCTATTGCTGATTAGCAATACTCCGAATCGTGGTACCGACGAATGTGGCCGATGAAATGCTCAACAACCCGAGATCCTGACAGTCATCCCATTGGGCCGTATGTCTGCCCGCTACGCTCGGCATCGCAATCGGAGTGGCGAGTCCCGGCATAGACACCTTGTAATAGTGAGCGGAATTGGTTGGATCTTGCCGAAGGTAAGTGGAAATTCCCTTTTCGTAGAACATCAGCCGCACCTGCTCTGGGTTTGACGAGTGTTGTGTCTTTTTACTGGTGAAAGCAATCTCGTCACCTTGTGTCGTCCCAAGAGCACCACTGATGAAGGTAATTCCTTCAATGATAAAGGGCACACGGCGGAGGGAGGTCCCGGTCTCCGCGTCTATCGGTCGGAACCGCAGGCAGGCAACTTCGCGGAGAGGATAAGCGAAACTCCACCAACTCATGTGCGCCACTTGACCTTCTGCCCAGAGTCGTCCGTCGATAGGGTCACGGCGTATCGTCCCCATCCCTTCCTGACGCCAGCGCCCGATGGTGATGTCGTAATACCACAACGGGATGGTATCACCATCGGCAAGGCGTCCCAGCAGCGCTCCAGGGATGGCCAAGCGAAGCGTTGCAGGGGTGGCAAGCGGATGGTAATGGGTGCCGGAAGCGCCTACCAGCTTGACCTCCGCCACCACCACGACCGCTAAGCTTACCGTGGTCTCGGTCGGATCTAGCCCAAGAAAGTCGTTCCCTGGAAATGCGGGCCGATCTCCACTCATCAGGTCTAACGTGGTGATCTGCGCCGTTACCGGCTCACTGACGGGAGTACCGGAGGTATTCAGCAGGCTTGCCGGCGGGAAACTCACCCATCCGCGGTAAGGCTCCTGAACTACCAACGCCTGCTGGTTGGGCTCGGCCACCATCGTCCGAGCGGCCACGGACTTGACCATCAGGGTAGTACTGTACTCGGTGGCTGGATCTAGGACTACCTTCGTCTGACTCTCTATATACCCCGCAGGAGCCGTGGAGACCAACAGTATCTGATCGGAACCGATATCCGCGGGACCAAAGACAGCGGTGAAGCGTCCGTCAGGTCCTGTTGTAGCGGTTGTCCCAACGGTACCGATGCGTACCGTAGCAT
>CAUYUB010000590.1:0-1147 GCA_963575685.1 Gammaproteobacteria bacterium
TCCATGTTTTTTGCTTTTGTGGCTACTATCATCCTAAGCGGCATACATTTTCCTGGGATGATGGGGTTATTGTGCAGTACGTCCTTACTGGTGGGGCTAGGTATTCTTGATGATTTTCATGAACTCAGCGCATGGCCGCGCTTTGTTGGTCAAATTATGGCAGCCGTTGCTATGTATTTTGTGGGGGGAATATCAATCGAAAACCTTGGTGCCCTCTTCGGAGAAGGTGACGTCGTCCTCGGTCCCGTCGCGTTGCCCTTTACCGTTTTTGCTACCGTTGGGGTCATTAACGCCTTTAATATGATTGATGGTATTGATGGTCTCGCGGGCGGGTTATCGCTGATATCCATCCTGTTTTTTTCCTTCCTTGCCGGTCTCGGTGACCATCACACCGATCTGGTGATGCTAATGTTGCTCGGTGCCGCGATAGTCGCCTTCCTTCTGTTCAACCTCCGCTTTCCGGGACGGCCGTTTGCCCTGGTTTTTATGGGAGATGCGGGGAGCATGTTTCTCGGTTTTATGCTGTGCTGGTTCGCGGTGGGTCTGTCTCAGGGGGAGCATCGTGCTATGGCACCGGTTACTGCGCTGTGGATCCTGGCGGTGCCTCTGTTCGACACCCTTTCTGTCATGATACGGCGTCTTACGAACGGAAAATCACCTTTTATTGCAGATCGCGGTCACTTGCATCATATGTTGATGGAACGACTGCCAACAAAGCGACCGCAACTGGACCAGCAGCAAACTATTCAGCACAATATCTCCAGTACCATCATCATCATCTTTACGCTGGCCGTTGTTTTAGGGCTTATCGGAGTGACTTTAGACATTCTTGGCGTGTCCGAGGTGGCCTCGTTGTTGCTGTTCTTGGCCATTTTTGGTGTCTACCTTCGACTCACCATACACGCGGAGCGATTGAGGGTTCTTATGACCCGACGCTGGTTGTCCCGCCGTTCTCCAACCGAAAAACACGCGAAACTCCGCTTGCCGTCCGTTACCACCTTTCCCCCTCGCTTCACCGTCCGCTTGCCGCAATCTCCTGGTCAGGAATGATTGGCTCTACAATCAGGGGTTGTTCCAAAAGTTTGAGTATTTCTTCCAATTCCCCCCGCACTTGGCGTAGGAGACGTTGAGGATCTTCGGGGGTACG
>CAUYUB010000591.1:0-1144 GCA_963575685.1 Gammaproteobacteria bacterium
GAACGGCACTATCGGCAGGCCATCGTCCTCCCCCGTTCCTTCAAGGCCGCACTGGTCCCTTTCGCCGCGCGCGCCACGCAGCGTACCGGCTATCTCGGGGAATTGCGTTGGGGGATGCTCAACGATATTCGTCCACGAAAGAAGGGGCGCACGGTGGATCGCTTCGTCGCCCTCGGTTTGGCACCTGGAGTGGCCCTCCCTGACCCACTACCACAGCCACGGCTGACGGCAGATGCCGAGAATGCTGGCATCGTCCTCGCCAAACTCGGCATCAAACCACCGGAGGGACCGATGCTGGCCCTATGCCCTGGGGCGGAATACGGACCTGCCAAACGCTGGCCCACGACCCATTTTGCCGAGGTGGCCCGCAAAGTTGTTGCTGCCGGTTGGCAGGTGTGGCTGTTCGGCTCTGACCGAGATGCCGGTATCACCGCCGAGGTGCAACAGCACGCAGGAGGGGTGGCCATCGACCTAGCCGGACGTACCCGCCTCACCGAAGCGGTGGATCTCCTGGCGCTTGCCACTGCCGTAGTCACCAATGATTCTGGTCTGATGCATGTAGCAGCGGCCTTGGACCGCCCGCTGGTGGCGCTGTTCGGTTCTTCCGACCCCCATCACACCCCGCCGCTGACTCCCCATGCAACCATTCTGAGCCGCCGCTTGTCGTGTAGCCCCTGCCTACGACGGACCTGTCCCCTGGGTCACCTGAACTGCCTCCAGGGGCTGACCCCTGCTACCGTCTTCGCTGCCCTTCCGCTGTAATCTCAGGACAGATCAACCGAATTTTTACCGAATATTTCCCGACGGACGGCTACCCATAAGATGGATATGGAGGTGAAAGATCTCTTGGCCGCCACCGCTGCCGGTATGGATGACGGTACGAAAACCGTCGGCGAGACCATTGTCGAGCGCAATACGAGGAAGGAGACGCATGATGTGGGCCATCAGGCCGTCATGTTCGGGGGTAATCTCGCGAAGACTAGGAATATGGAGGCGGGGCAACACCAGGAGATGGACCTCGGCCTTGGGAAATTTATCGGGAATGATTACCACCTGCTCGTCTTCATAGATCCGCTGGGCAGGGAGAGTGCCGGCGATGATCCGGCAGAATAGACAATCGTTCATTTATTTTCCTCAGTTTGAG
>CAUYUB010000592.1:0-1144 GCA_963575685.1 Gammaproteobacteria bacterium
GCTCCGGGGGTCGCGTCCCTCCGTAGCGGATTTGCGCTCGCAGGAACCTCGACAAGTTTTGCTTCGCCACTCTCAGTGTTCTTTCTTACACCGGGGAGTGCTTCGATAAATCTACCGCCATCGGCTGTGCGATTGAGCTTGGAAAGTTCAAGCAGCCTTTCCTTGCTCACCCTGCCTTCTAGCAGGTCGGCTGTCGTGGGGGCGTTGACCAAGAGTTCCTGTATGTTTTGAGGAAACGTGGATTCAAACGCTTCCGACGCGCGTCGGGTTATCGTTGTATTGCCAGACAGTTCGCGCTGTCGCAGAACATTGCGGCGCGTCGTGGCATCGCGATAGCGTTTTTCTTCAATTTCAGCGAGGCGCATGGAACGCATCGTCGGGTCTTCAATCACGCTCGCAGCGGCGACATGGCGCTGGGACTGGAATTCCACCCCGCCGACCCCGACTTGCGTGTTGGTGCGCCCGACAAGGCCGACCGTGGAAACGATTCGTTGCGACGCCGTTTCGTAGAGCCGTAGCGCAGCCTTCAGCCTTCCGCTTTCAGCCTTTTCTGTATTCTTATCGGTCATCTGCTCGTAGCGGTCTTGCGCGCCGCTAGTGGCGGCCTTTGCTAGATTGAGTTCCTTCTTGTAGGTATCTACGTACGACTCATTGATAATCGGGAAAAGCTTTTGATTCTTTTCGAGTCCAATGCGAAATTCTTTCCACGCCATCTTGGCTTCATTGATAAAACCACGCAGTGCCACCCACTTCTTGCCAGCTTCTTCAAGCAGCTTTTCGTCTAGGATTTCAAGTTTCTTTTCGGGCGTTATGGTGTCTTCCAGCGACGGTGCTGTTGACGCCTGCCTGCGTATTGCATTTTCTACGTTTTCGCCGGTAGGGTCGCCAATCCCCATGGAATAGTACCGACGCGCTATCCTTGTCGGGTCTTGACCGCGCGCAGCGGCGATGCGAACCACACCAGTAAGGGCTTCACCGAGTTTTTCTGCGGGAACCCGTGCCTGCGTCAGCATCATCGCAAGTCGAGTTGCCTGCGACGAACCCATTGCGCCGAGTGTTCCAAGGCGTTCTATGGCCCCGGCGACATCGTTGCGAACCTCCTTGGAAGCGTTCCCGGCGGAAGCCATCGCGCTTTCCAACATCC
>CAUYUB010000593.1:0-1139 GCA_963575685.1 Gammaproteobacteria bacterium
CCAGAAACCTACGCCTCGACGCGGCCCCAACTAGCGGGCCTCCTCACACGCCCCCGGGAGAGAATGAAGACGTACGCCTAGACTGCGCACAACCACAACGTCCTTGCTGCTCTCGCTGCTCGGGGTCGGTACGGCTCATGCCGAACTGGGGGTGAACTATCCACCTCCGGCAACGACGATAGGGCAGGAGATCTATGATGTCCATATGATGACGATGCGTATCGCCACGATACTCCTCATCGTTGTCTTCTCCATGGTCATCTATTCACTCATCTTTCATCGCAAAAGTCGTGGCTATCAGCCCGATCAGCACTTTCACGAGAGCTGGTTCGGCAATTGGTCGTGGATTCTCGTCCCGGCCATGGTGCTTGGTGTTGACTTTACGATTGCCGGATCGGCCGACAAGACCCTGGAAAGAATTTGGGACGTTCCCAAAGAAAAGATGATGGACGTCAAGATAATTGGTCATCAATGGTGGTGGGAGTATGAGTATGTTGATCAGGGAATCAAGATAGAGAGCAGATTTCTTCCTGAGGACAAGGCGGGGAAACTCTATCTGCGTGAGGTTGATAACCATGTGGTATTGCCTACCAATACCAAAATTCGTTTCCTCAATACCGCAGTGGACGTCAACCACGCTTGGTGGGTGCCAGAATTTGGCTTCAAGCGTGATGCCATTGTCGGCTACGTTAGTGAAACGTGGGCGGAGATTACCAAGGAAGGAACTTATCGTGGGCAGTGTGCGGAACTGTGCGGTACCTGGCATTCCCGGATGCCTATCGTAGTGGATGCGGTATCGCCACAACGTTTTGCCGCCTGGGTGGGGGAGCAGAAGGCCCTCAAGGTCGCTGCTGCGGCAGAGGCCAGCAGTGCCAAGGTTTGGACCAAGGATGCACTCATGGAGAAAGGATTGGACCTCTACAACAGCAAATGCAGTGCCTGCCACCAGCTCAATGGTCAAGGTCTGCCGCCGGCCTTCCCGGCACTGAAGGGTAGCAAGATCGCAACGGGTCCCGTCGCTGGTCATCTGGACCGCGTCCTGAATGGCAAAACCGGTACGGCCATGCCTGCCTGGAATTCCCTCAACGACCTTGAGATCGCCGCTATCGTGACCTATGAGCGCAACGCTTGGGGCAACA
>CAUYUB010000594.1:0-1137 GCA_963575685.1 Gammaproteobacteria bacterium
GCTCGAAGTGAATCCAGGTCTGGATATGGACGGTGCGGCTCATTTGGGCGTCTGGTCGTCCTCCAGGGAATTGGACGATGCCCGAGGATTGACGCCGGCCTCGCTCTGGTTCCAGGCCAAGGCCAAACCCAGCGACACCGTCAATCTCCTTGGAGATCTCCGTGCCGGTATCCGCGCCCTCCTGGGGGATAACTCGGGTGTGGTGCTGCGCGAGCTGTACGTGGATCTGCACGGCAGCACGATGGATCTGCGCCTGGGTAACCAGATCCTCCCGTGGGGTCGGGCGGATCGGCTCAATCCCACCGATGTCTGGACTTCACGCGACTACCGCTGGCTGACGAGTGAGGAAGAAGACCAGCGTTACGGAAACACCGGCGCCAAGCTAACCGGCTATTTCAGCGATTACGCCCTGTCACTGGTCTGGATGCCCTGGCTCCGCGCTACCCAAATCCCCTTGCCTCCGTCGCTCGCCGAAATTTCCCATGTCGAAAATCCCCAGCGCCGCGACCAGTACGGCATCAAACTCGATCACAGTAACGGTGGTTTCGACTGGTCGATCTCCTACAGCCATAGTCAGGACACAGCGCCCAGCCTAGCCGCAGACCCCACATTGCCCAACGCCTTCGTGCTCGCCCATGACCGGCTGCGCCGGATCGGCGCCGACTTCGCTTTCCCCGCCGGCGCCTATGGCCTGCGCGGAGAGGTAGCCTACACGGCCATTGACTCCCCCGATGGATTGGCCAGTGGGGCTAAACGCCCCTTTTTTTACGCCGTGTTGGGCATCGACCGGACCTTCGGCGAAGGCTGGTATCTCAACCTGCAAGGATTTCAGCAAACGGTCAGCGATTGGGTGAATCCGACCACCTGGCCAACGGCTGAGCAACGCTCCGTGGCAGCCACCCAACAGCTGGTCAATCAACAAACCGCGAGTCGCACCCGTGGAGTAAGCCTGCGTTTCGCCAAATCCTTCTGGAACGACACCGGCCAAGTCGAGCTGGCGGGTCTTGCCAAAAACGATGGGGAATGGGTGTTGAAACCGCGTTTCCATTATCATTGGAGCGACAACACCCGGATCGATATCGGTGTCGATAGGTACGACGGTGACAGTGGTAGCGTTTTTGGATTATTCAAAAAGAA
>CAUYUB010000595.1:0-1137 GCA_963575685.1 Gammaproteobacteria bacterium
CATCCTCCACCACCAATAACTGGATACCACGGTAATCCTGTTCTAGGATGCTCTCCGCTTCGCCTTGTCGTTTACTCCGCTGCGTGGATGTGACCTCACTGGAGGTCACACTTTTAGCAAGCCGTACCGTAAACCAGAAAGTGCTTCCTATGCCTAACTGACTTTCGACGCCAGTATCACCGCCCATCTGTCGGGCCAAACGCTGGGTGATGGCCAGACCCAGGCCAGTGCCACCATAGCGCCGGGTCGTGAAAGTGTCGGCCTGCGCGAAGGCATCGAAGAGTTTGGGTAGGATCTCGGGAGCGATACCGATTCCGGTGTCCTGCACCTCGAAACGCAGCAGCACGCTATTGTCATCATCCTCCAACTTCCTGGTGCGTAATATGACGATGCCCCGTTGCGTAAATTTGATTGCATTGGTGGCGAGGTTGAGTAGCGCTTGAGTGATTCGGGTCGGATCGCCGCGTAGGTTCAGCCGCAAGGGTTCGGTTTCGACCAGCAATTGCAGACCTTTGCTCCAAGCCTGTTCGGAAATCATCGAGGCAACATTGCGTAAAATGGTGGCAATGGAAAAATCGGTTTGTTCCAGTACCAACTTATTCGCCTCGATCTTGGAGAGGTCGAGAATATTATTGATTAACCCTAATAAGTGGCGACCTGCATTATTGATCTTGTCCAATTGTTCTGTTTGTTCCGTGGTGACCTTGCTGCGCTTCAGCAACTGGGTCATGCCGAGGATGGCATTCATGGGCGTACGGATTTCGTGGCTCATGTTGGCCAGAAAAGAAGTCTTGGCGCGGGTGGCCGCCTCCGCCTTGTCACGAGCTTCCTCCAGTTGCGCGGTACGCTCCTCGACCAGTTGTTCAAGATGGTAGCGATGCTGGTCCAGTTCCTCCCCCAGACGTTTTTTCTCAGTGATGTCTTCCTTGACCGCGACGTAGTGGGTAATCGTGCCATCCAATTGACGCAGAGGGGTAATCAGGGCAAATTCGACATATTCGCTGCCATCTTTGCGTTTGTTGCGGAATTCACCCTTCCAGGCGTGGCCATGACTGAGAGCATCCCAGAGGGCTTCATGGGTTTCTTTCGGTGTATTTCCAGAATTCAGGATATGCGGTTTTTTTCCGATCACCTCAT
>CAUYUB010000596.1:0-1136 GCA_963575685.1 Gammaproteobacteria bacterium
CCTGGGTGACTTTGCCTTTACCCTTTGGGATCCACGAGAACAACGTCTGTTCGCGGCGCGCGACCCAATGGGGATTCGCCCGCTCTACTATGCCGTTTCGAATGAGCGCATCGTCTTGGCCGGCGCGATTCGGGGCGTGCGAGCATTGGCGGACGAGACGGTGCTGGATGAGGAGTATCTAGCGGAGAATCTGCTGCCAATGGACCGCGATTATACCCGCACACCGTTTCGCACCATCCGGCGTCTGTTGCCCGCGCATCGGCTTATGATTACCAGGGAGAGGTGTGTAATGGAGCGCTATTGGCAATTGGAGCCCGATCCGCGCCATTTCGGTGGCGTGAAAGAGGCTGCCGAAGCCCTGCGCCATGGAATAAAGGAGGCGGTGGAATGCCGGTTACGGGGAGGGGGGACGGGAGGGAGTACGCTGAGCGGTGGGCTGGATTCCTCCGGCATTGCCGGTGTCGCCGCGCCTAAATTACGGGCGGAGGGAAGGCGGCTGGTCTTGGTGTCGTCCGTTCTGCCGGAGAACTACGCCGACGTCGAACGGGATGAACGTCCTTATATCGAACGGGTGGCGGCCTGGACCGGCTGCGCTGGCTATGAGGCCGAGACTGCACTGAATGTCGATCCGTTCGGTGACCATTTAGCGCGCGCCTTCGAGCAGGTCTCCTTCGTGGTAAACCCGTATTACTACATGGACCAGGCACTTAGCGAACGATTGGCAGCGTGTGGCGTGAACACTGTGCTGAGTGGTTTCTGGGGCGACGCAACAGTTTCCTATGACGGACGCGATTCGTTGGCCCGGTTGCTGTATAGCGGTCGATGGTCGACTCTCTTCGCAACCGCTTGGGCCATGCACCGGACGGGTACGGAAACCTTGAGCAAGATGACACAGCGGCGGTTATTGTCCTATTTGATTCCGCGGGTATTCAAGCAACTACCTGCGGCACTTTCGGACACTCGCCTGGTGGCCTGGGTACGGACACAATCCCCAGCGAGTATGGAATTAATACACGCCTACCGCGACCGGATTAGAACCCGTTTGATGGAGGGACGCCGCCATTTCTGTGACGAGCTAACTCGGAGAGCCGCATCGGGATTTTACTTATTGGAGGTCGATCATCTGCGCAACGCAG
>CAUYUB010000597.1:0-1126 GCA_963575685.1 Gammaproteobacteria bacterium
ACGTCATAGCGGTCAAGCACATCACGTATATCTCGCTCCCGAACATCCCCCGCCTCGTACGCATTGGCGATAGGTTTGATTGCGCCCAGGGCGTCCCCCGCGACGGGTGGGAGGGCTGAGGGCTTTTTCGATCCATAGGCAGGGAGAATCAGGTGACCAGTTGCGTTGCAGAACTCGCACTGAACCTGTTCGGGGTCGTCCGTTTCACCATGGGCGTACCAACCATTTCCTCCGCACTCTGGACACGGAACAGTATCGTTTTCCTCCTGCTCCCCCGCCCACTGGCGGATTATGTCGTCTACATGGCAATACTGGGCTTTCTTTAGCCGCTGGATCAGGTCGTCAACTCGGTCGGTCACCGGGTAGCCTCCTTGGTGGTAAGCAAGACGTGTTCTGCCCGTAGTTCCGTGGCGGAGAGGTCGGAAAGCATCTCGCGCCAATATTCACCAGCATCAGCCCCCTCTTCGTAGAACCTGTGTGACCACTCCTTGCTTGTCATCCCCTGCCTCCTATTTTACGTGCCGGTCGAAATCGGCCAGCATCGCCTGCCCCTGCTTATCCGTCAGGTAGTAGTCCCTTCCCTGCTTCTTCACACCGTGCTTCTTGGCCCATCTTTGAGCCCACCGGATTACACAAGGAGGTTCATCGAAGGGTTTGTGCGGTTGCATAATCTCGGCTATCGTTTTCATGCCTTCCCGCCCTTCACCGGATCTCCCCACAGGTCAACTTCTACGATTGGCCCGCATATCCGAGATGCCTTGATCTTTATCGGATACCCGTCATCCGCCTTCGGCGCCCTCATGTCGGACAGCGCCACCGGGCACGCCAGGAAGCGAGTCGCATCACTGTCAAACGTCGCAGCCTGAGATGGAGAGGTGCAGAAATGCAGTCCGCCTCCACATTCTTTAGCACCAGCGTCCCAATCATCACAAGTCGCGGTCATTCCGATTGGGTAGAGGAAGCCATGCTGTGATCGGTAGTCGTTGCGGACTGCCTTATAAAGAATTGCAACGCCGTCCTTGACGACCGCTCCGTGATACGCGCACCAGTCCTCGGCTGTTGTTATTTCGGGTTGCAAAATTACCACTCCGCCCGATATGGACCCCTCAAATCCAAGCATCTGACG
>CAUYUB010000598.1:0-1124 GCA_963575685.1 Gammaproteobacteria bacterium
TGACAGGCGTTATGTTAAATCTTGGTTTGTTGGAAACCGTTATTTATAAGCCGTTCGCTGCCGTTTCTGCTCCTTGTAGCGAGCTTGTAAAGAAGGATCGGTGACACTACCAAGGATCTTGTTTTCGTCGGTTCCGCGACCAGTCCCGTCAAGACCTTTTGTTTTTGCAATGTGGCTTGCAAGACGACCAGAACCAACCGCAGAACGGAGAAACGGCTTTAGATAGGCATCGAGTATGCCTTTGCTTGGCTGGTCTATCTCACGGGTGAGGGCGGCCAGATATTCCGTCTTATCTGTCGCCGCCCAATCAATGCTTATTCCCGCGCGTTGTGCGAGTTCGGAATGCACCACCATAATCGTGCGCCCGTTTCCGTCAAGAAACGGGTGGCCGTAAGCCAAGTGCCCCATAACCTCGCCATACTTTTGCGACATGAAGTATTTATCCTGCCCAAGACGCAAGGCATACTCGACGGCCTGCCGTACGTCTTCGGGATGGGCGAATAGAACGCTTCCCTTGCTTACGGCTATGTCTGGGGCGGTTTGCAATCGGTCTTGTCCCGCCCAAGGATAAATATCTTTGAAAAGTATCCTGTGCGTATCGAGCACATCCTTGTATGACAGAACGGGACGCCAAGAAAGGTTATAGATTGCTTCTTCCACACCACTGACAAATGCGCTGTGCTCAAGGTGTCTGACAATCTCTAGGTCTCTTTCTCCGAACAAATTACGGAGATACCCGCGTGTCTCAAAATCAGCGAACGGATCAAACGTCATAGTTTCTTTTCCCTCAAATAGTTCGCCTGAAGGCTTAGAGCATCGGGGCGGGTAAGGTGGCCTGTCCGCTGAAGAACTATCAAAAGCTGCTCAATGTCATCTAAGATAACCTCATCACCTGCAAGCCTCGTGACGTGATATGCCCAAACGTCCGTTTCCGTCTGTGAACAGATTACGTGATAACGATCGGCTAGGGCGCGAATAGCGGCGGCGGTTTCTCTTTGCTGCTGACTGCTCATACACCCTCACGTAAGGTTGTTGGTCTGCTCTCTCTCCACAACACTGGAGCGGTTGCCGTTTCCAATAGAGCGATCAGAGCCGTAGAGGCATCATGACGATAGCGGCCCAAG
>CAUYUB010000599.1:0-17243 GCA_963575685.1 Gammaproteobacteria bacterium
GAATCTTAAGAACTTTCTACCGTGCGTATGGTTAGGTCAAGGTAAGGCACCACCCCAATTCATGGAAGGTGGCAACTTGGGTTATTGTTATTATTAGGCGTTATCGGAAACTCACTGCTCTCGTATACCACCCTGATAAGGGGGAATTGAGGGGGCTTCGGATAATGTCTATATACACCGTTTTTGTGATCCTGGTAAGTAATGTAACTCTATCTTTATCAACAAGTTATTTGGTCCCTGCGCGTCTGCTCCATAAATCTTTCGCGAACAAACTTCTTGTGCTTCTATTGGTTACCCCTTAGAATCGCGCGTTTTACGCGGTACCCTTCTCGTCCTCTGCCTCATCCCAACCGGTGAGGAGAGGGGAGGGGAGTTGTTACCTCCTTGCCGCCCGTTTGGCGGGTGGCTGTCCATCCCTCCTATCGGCAGTGAAAATCCAGTGGCGTCGCACCTGTCCGGGACAACCTTTTCCCGAGTCGGGCGAGTGACTTAGTCTCGCTGTCGGGTAGGAGTCATCCGTAAGGAGTGTTGTAGTGCGTCATTATGAAATTGTATTTCTGGTCCACCCCGACCAAAGCGAACAGGTGCCGGCGATGATCGAACGTTATCGCCAAACCATCGAGACCCGTGGCGGGAGCATCCATCGCTTGGAAGACTGGGGCCGTCGCCAGCTTGCCTATCCCATCGCCAAGGTCCACAAGGCCCACTACGTACTGATGAACATCGAGTGCGGCCAAGATGCCATCGACGAACTGGAAAATGCCTTCCGCTTCAACGATGCAGTGCTGCGTAACCTCATTATGAAACGCAAGGATGCCGTTCTCGAACCTTCCCCGCTGGCCAAACAGCGTGAAGAGAAGACCGAGGGGGCCGACCCCCGCCGTGAGAGCCGCATTCCTGCCTTTGAGGGCATGTAAGCGCCTACCATTCTTGATGGGGTAGCCAATCGACGTTGCCCTGCCAAGCACCGATTGATGTACTTGTAATAGGGGAGACCACTGTGTCCCGTTTTTTCCGCCGCAAAAAGTATTGCCGTTTCACCGCTGAGGGCGTCAAAGAGATCGATTATAAGGATCTCGCCACCCTCAAGAATTACATCACCGAGACCGGAAAAATCGTTCCCAGTCGAATCACTGGGACGAAGGTACGCTACCAGCGCCAGTTAGCGAGCGCCGTTAAGCGTGCTCGTTTTCTGGCCTTGCTGCCTTATACCGACCGCCATTAAGCCCTGCACAGGCAGGGAAAATGGAAGGTATGAAGTCGTTCGCGGGGTTCGTCATGCGTTCCCCCTCAACGGCCGCCACGGTGGTGGCCGTGACTGCTACCGTGGCCCTGATTTTACCCCCCGCCACCTCGCCCATCTCCTTTTTGAGTGGAGCCTCCTTGGGTCTGGTGACGTTGCGTCTGGGGGCAAGGGCCGGATTATCGGTAATGGGGGTTGCCACCGTCGTATTGGCCTTGTTGGCACTGGCGCTGATTGGTACGGCAAGCTTGGCGGTAGCGATGGTGGGCGTGCTGTGGGCCCCAATCTGGTTCCTCAGTCTGGTCCTACGCGCCACCGTATCCTTGCCGCGTGCGGTAACGGTGGCCTTGGGTATGGTGGCCTTGGGCCTCGGCATGACCCACTGGTTGATCGGCGATTTGGCCTCCTGGTGGCGAATGTTCCTGATGGATACCTTCGTCCGGGTCGGCCCGGAGCCCGGACCGGAGTTGGCCCACCTGATCGACGGAATCTCTCAGGTCATGACGGGCTTGGTCGCCGCGGGGATGCTGATAAGCCTGGTAGGTAACCTGTTGTTGGCCCGTTGGTGGCAGTCCCTGCTCTACAACCCCGGTGGTTTTGCGAAGGAATTTCTGGTCTTGCGTCTGCATCCTGCCGTGGGTTTGGTGGCCCTGGGGGCCATGGCGCTCACCCAGTTTGGGCCGGCCTCCCTGGAACCGCTCGGCGTCGATCTGGTGTTTTTGATGATGGCGGCGTTCTTTATTGCGGGGTTGGCCGTTGTTCATGGGCTCAACGCCAATTTTGGGGAACCCGTCGGTTGGTTGGTCGGCGTGTATATGCTGACCTTTCTGTTCCCACGCCAGATGATGACGGTCCTCGCGGCGACCGGTCTTGCCGATACTTGGGTCGATCTGCGCAGCAGAATTGGGCGTAGTACCTGAATGGGTACCGAGGCGTGGCTGGCCCTGCCCCCCAACTGCTCTTAATAACTAACTGTTTTTTGTAGAAAGGTCCCTAACGATGGAAGTAATTCTGCTTGAAAAGTTGAAAAACCTGGGTCCCCTCGGGGCTCGCGTTAAGGTCAAGCCGGGCTATGCCCGTAACTTTTTGCTCCCTCAAAGAAAAGCGACCCCGGCCACGGCTGCCAATTTGGCTGCCTTTGAGGCACGGCGGGTAGAGCTGGAGCGTGCCGAAAGTGACCTGCTGGCTGCTGCTCAACACCGTAGTGATGCCCTTACCGCATTGGGCGTCGTGGTCGTGCGTCAACGTGCCGGTGCCGAGGGCCGCCTGTTCGGGTCCGTAGGTACCAACGATATCGCCTTTGCCCTGACGGATGCCGGTGTTGATGTGAAAAAGTCTGAGGTACGTCTTCCCAACGGACCCCTGCGGATTGTCGGTGACCATGAGGTAGGTCTTCACCTCCATGCCGAAGTAGATGTAATTGTGACCATTTCGGTCGTTGCCGAAGAGTGAGTTAAATCACTTTTCGCTGACGATGTGGTTCTTGTTGTCGCCATTATTTACCCACGCGCAACTCGGGAGACGGGGGAAATAGCAGCGGCGAGTTATGCTCGTACGCTATGGTTTCACCGGTTTCCCGAGTTGATCATGTAGCTATGCGCGAGTCGGTTGACTACGTTCCTGAAGGTCTCGACGCAGCCACAGAGGCCCTGCGCATCCCGCCCCATTCCCAGGAGGCCGAGCAATCGGTACTGGGTGGCCTGATGCTGGACAACGCCGCCTGGGATCAGGTGGCGGATCAGGTCGTCGAGGACGATTTTTATCGTCGTGACCATCGTCTTATCTTCCGAGCAGTGGCGAGTCTGGCGGACAAAGGGAGTCCGTTCGATGTCGTTACCTTGTCGGAATGGTTGGAGTCGCGCGGAGAATTATCCAATGCCGGGGGGTTGGCCTATCTGGCAACGCTGGCCAAGGATACTCCCAGCGCCGCCAATATCCGCGCCTATGCTAATATCGTCCGGGAACGCGCGGTATTGCGTTCTCTCATCCGTGTCGGCACCGATATTGCCGGGGCCGCGTATAACCCCGAAGGGCGTGACGCTGCCGAATTGCTCGATTTCGCCGAGCAGCGGGTCTTCGAGATTGCCGAACGCGGTGCCCGTAACCGGCGAGGTTTTCAGAGTATCCGTGACCTGTCGGTCAAGGTTATTGATCGCATTGATGTCCTGTATAACCAAGACAATCCCATTACCGGCGTTCCGACCGGTTACAGCGACTTCGACGAGATGACTTCGGGGTTGCAGCCCTCGGACCTCGTGATTGTTGCGGGACGGCCATCGATGGGAAAAACCAGTTATGCGATGAATATCGCCGAACATGCTGCCATCAAAGGCAAGAAGGTCGTGGCGGTGTTCAGTATGGAAATGCCCGGCGAGCAACTCGCCATGCGCATGATCTCCTCGTTGGGACGTATCGATCAGCACCGGATCCGTACCGGAAAATTGGACGATGACGATTGGCCAAGGCTGACCTCTGCGGTTGGTATTCTGGCCGAATCTTCCCTATTTATCGATGATACTCCGGCGCTCACCCCGACCGAATTACGCGCACGTTGTCGCCGTCTTAAACGCGAGCGGGGATTGGATCTGGTGCTTATCGACTATTTGCAGCTTATGCAGGTCCCCGGCAATAAGGAAAACCGCGCGACCGAGATCTCCGAGATCTCACGTGGCCTCAAGGCCCTCGCCAAAGAGTTGCGGGTTCCGGTGGTGGCGCTCTCCCAGCTTAATCGCAGTCTGGAACAGCGGCCGAATAAGCGACCGGTGATGTCGGATCTACGGGAATCCGGTGCCATTGAGCAGGATGCGGATCTAATTGTCTTTATCTATCGTGACGAAGTTTACAACGAAGACAGCCCTGACAAGGGCATTGCCGAGATTATTATCGGCAAGCAGCGCAATGGTCCAATTGGTACCGTGCGTTTGACCTTCCTCGGCAAATATACCCGCTTCGAGAATTTTATTCCCGGCTCAGTGGGGAGTAACTATTCATGACCTGGGATACCCCGTGACCCGTCCTACTCAGGCTGTCATTGACCGTGCCGCCCTGCGTCATAACTTGGCTCGGGTTCGGGCGGTTGCTCCGGGTCGCCAGGTCATGGCAATCGTTAAGGCCAATGCCTATGGTCACGGTCTGGCCCGAGTGGCGCGTTTTTTTTGCGACGATGGCTGCGCGGACGTGGATGCCTTTGGGGTCGCCTGTTTGGAAGAGGCGAAGATACTGCGCGCGGCTGGCGTAGAGCACCCGATCACGCTGTTGGAAGGGGTCTTCGAGCCCGAGGAATACCACGATGCCGCTCGCCTTGGGCTTACGGTAGTTATCCATCACCTTTGGCAGATTGAGGCGTTGGAATCTGCGGTTCTACCGACACCGGTCTCGGTTTGGCTCAAGGTGGATACAGGGATGCATCGCCTTGGTTTGCCATTGGAAGAGGTGTCCGAAGCATGGCGACGTTTGCAAGCCTGTCGGGGAGTCCTCTCCCCGGTGGGACTGATGACCCACTTTGCCTGTGCCGATGAACGCAATTCACCTACCACGGCAGGTCAGCTTGCGCGTTTTCGGGAGGTGGTGGCGGGACTGCCTGGAGAATGGTGCTTGGCCAATTCCGCCGCCATTTTGAGTGATCCTGCCGGACACGGTCAGTGGGTACGACCGGGATTGATGCTCTACGGCGTGTCTCCCTTTTCCGGCGAGAGTGCCGCAAGTTTAGGGTTGCGCCCGGTGATGCAATTCACCTCGCGCCTCATTGCGATTCATACAATACGCCGTGGGGAAGCGGTAGGTTATGGCGGTAGCTGGGTGTGTACTGCCGATACTGTCGTTGGAACGGTTGCCGCGGGTTATGCCGATGGTTATCCGCGCTATGCCCCTTCCGGTACTCCAGTACTGGTCAATGGCCGGTTGGCGCCTTTGGTGGGGCGGGTGTCGATGGATATGCTCTGTGTCGATCTCTCGAATCACCCTGATGCGCAGATCGGCAATCCTGTCCTATTATGGGGCGAGGGGCTACCCGTAGAAGAGATTGCTACGGCGGCCGGCACCATTCCCTATGAACTGCTCTGCCACATTGCCCCGCGGGTAGCGATTGAGGAAAGGAATTAAGGGCGGGATTATTGGCGTTTCAGATTGGAAAGATTCATCCGTGATTGGTGCGCTGAGGTATATTAGACATTATCGGAAACCCCCTACCTACTCCTGCTAGCTGGTATAAATAACTGATTTATATGGGCTGGAGCGGGCGAGGGAAGTGCCAACGGGAGGTTTCCGATAAGGTCTATTACAAAGCGCACCAATCACGAAAGGTTAAGCAGCCTTCCTGAGTTCTTCTTCCATCCACTCTTCGATCACCGTCAACTCGTTGTCCTGGGCAAAGTTGACGATAAACTCATACGCCGCCACGTTCTTTTCCCACAACTCCCGCTCGACCACCAAGGATTTGATTCCGCTACGGAAGCTGACATAGACATGGGGAGAGAAGGACGCCTTCCGTTGGATCCCGGCAACGGACATAGAATGGTGCAACCGACTCGATTTTTGGATTCCATGGGTGGCGATGCAGTCTTGCAGACGTTCGGTCCAATCGCTGGGACGAAACGTTTCGCCATTTCGGGTGATACCTTGGATAACCATACGCAGGGGGAGAGCTTGGGATTTCATTGAGAGGATCCTCAGTCGAGTCGATAGGACATTGCTCAGGTAGCTGCAAGTAACTATGCCATCAGATCTCCGCTATCGAGAGAGGAGGGTAGTTGCACAAAGCGTCTACTTAGCGCACCACCAGAAATCCCGTCTCGTTCATACGGAAATCAGCTTATTCAATGAAAAAAAGTCTACCACCCTGCTCGGAAGAATAGTAGACAAAAACAGACGGATAAAAAAATTTTTTACCCCCACTACGTACCCCCTAATCATAAGAAAAAGAGGGGGGTCAGGTCTTTCCTTTTGATGAATCCTTCCAAAAGAAGGATTTTTGTCAAAAGGAAAGACCTGACCCTCATGACCTTGTGACCTTGTGACCTTGTGACCCCCATGACCGAGATTATACCTCTACGCTAGTTTCATGCCACCGGGCAACTATCCTGACACAGAGGGAAATGTTGGATCGAACTTATTACTCCCCATTCGCTATAGCCAGCACGACTATCCTGAATTCCGTAGCTGTCCATAAATGCCCTCCAATCCCAGCCTATTCAGGATATTCTGTTGTACCGCCGACAATGGAGTTAACGAACGGAATACTTCATTGCCGACACCATCCAGAATAATCGTCAGACTGATATTAGAAAAAGCCTTTAGGATACGCTCAGCGGTGGGTTTGTCCGTTTTTTTCTTCCGATTTTCAGGATGGAGATCAGGCAACCTAGATTTATCCGCCTGCAAGGAGCGACGGACGACGAATTCAAGCAGGGTCAGTACTCGAACGCCAAAAGTTAGTAGGTACGTCAAACCCTCAATTTGATCATCACGCTTTACAAATAACGGCGCAATGTTCAAATAACTTTTAAGACGATTAAAAATCCGCTCAATACGATATTCGTTGCGGTAGGTTAGTATCGCATCGTTGAGCGATAATGCCGTTATGGTTGTGTTGGTAACGAAGGCTTTCCAACCGAAGTGCTGGCAAGTAATGGTGATGGCTTCCTCGTTACGCTCCACCTTAATAATTTGGTAGCGAACCCTTTTTATTTCCCGCTGCTCCCGGTTCGCTGAACCCCGCCCTTTACCGACATAGCGGGTATGAACTTCGCATTGTTGTTCGTAGTCAACGTCCAACAATCCCTCCACGCGATATTTTTTCAAAATCGCGGCAATCGCCTCCTTTAGGCTATCCTCTTCCTTAAATTGGCGCTTACCTCTACCCACCGGTGGAGTGAGATTTTCTATTGCTTTCCGCGCAGCCTCCAGCCGTTGCTCCAATCCTTGTTCCTGTTGCTCGGCATGGGCTGGAGAACACACAACGATCACCCGTTCTTCCCAAGTTATTGTTTTATCATCTATCTGGGCGCTTTGAGAACGCTCGAATTCATAACCACAAGCAGCCAGCACCGTTTTTCCTTTATCATTTTCGCGAAATATTGGTTCGAGAGCTCCGTTCCGATCTTTTTCTAGTCCAATATTTATCCATTCAGGAATTTCCTTTGATGTTATGCCTGTTCTGGGTAGTGGCGACAGATAAAAATCACCTCCCTCTACAATTTTTGCGCGGATCTCCAATGCACTCATCTTACAATCCCCCACGAACAACAATCCTGTCTTCTTTAGGGTGTCCTTTACTCGTTCGATAAGCCCACGGTATAAGCCATCATCCGCATTTTCCCCAGATACAACTTCTGTCACCAAGGGTATACCCAAAGGGTCTAATGACGCCGCTGCCAACTTTATTTGCGGTAAAGTTGGATCGTCCTTGGTGTGTCCGAATTGCATCAGGCCATCGTCCTTGATTTTGTGGTGTCCAGATACTGTGGTTGGATCGCAACGCACAACCTCCTTCTGCAATTCATATACTTCTATACAATGTTCACTCAAATCACGTTCCACCGCTTGCCATATATTGATATTTCCTATATGCCGAAGGAGATGCGATAGCCTGTCATCATCAAAATCCAATGTCTCTATTGGTTGCCCCGTCAATGCGTTTAAGGTGTTAGCCATTTCGGAGACGTATTGTGCCACCGAAATTTTACGGTGGTCTCCTTCGCTCAGGATGTAGGATAACCATATTACTGCTGTCCATCCCCAACTCAATTTTCGTTGTTTCCCATGCTTGGGAATGTGTTTGTCCAATATTTCCGGCAACCCCATCCTTATCATCTGTCCTATTAACAGGGGCACGTCTCCTACCCGTTCAGTGATAACAATCAATTTATCCTTATCGGAAAGTTGTTGCGTCGCACTGCTTTGGCTGGCTATCATTGTGGTTATCTGGGATGACTGGATATCCGGCAATGATTGCAAGTTGTTGTTTACTAGGCAATTCCTTATCCCAACGGGAAATTAATGTTTACTGTTCCAGGTATAGCGAATGGAGAGTTATTAGTGTCGAGAATTATGATATAGGTTGGCTTATTCAGGACTGACAAGTGTCTAAGTTTTATTTCACGATCATATTCGTGAACCCTATTTATTTCTTTACCACAAAGATGACAATTTGTACCCTTGATGGTGCTAGTAACGACGGATCTTTTGACGGAATTAGGAATTCTTTATAATTGAGGCCAATCCTGTCCGGAGTCCGGGTCATGAGATTTTGCAGCCAGTGTGGCGTTCCCGTAACGCTACGCATCCCTCCTGGCGACCACCTGCCGCGCTACGTCTGTACTCATTGCGGTACTATTCACTATCAGAATCCTAAACTTATCGTCGGTTGCATCCCGGAATGGGGGACGCAAGTGTTGTTGTGCCGACGCGCCATTGAGCCGCGCAATGGCCTGTGGACCCTGCCGGCAGGCTTCATGGAGAATGGTGAAACAACCGCCCAGGGAGCCGCCCGAGAATGCTTGGAAGAGGCAAATGCCCAGGTAGAAATAGGAGAACTGTTCTCCTTGTTTAATCTACCCAATATAGATCAGGTCTACTTACTCTTCCGCGCTCGTCTGTTGAACCTAGACTTCTCTCCCGGCATCGAGAGTTGTGCCGTTGCCCTGTTCCATGAGGCGGAAATTCCATGGCAGGAATTGGCTTTTAGCACCGTACACCAGACCCTCGAGCACTACTTTGAGGACCGCCGCACTAAGACTTTTCGTCTCCATGTCGGTGACATTTACAAATCTTGAAAAGATTGAAACAAGTCTTGACAAGATATAAATCAATCTATAATATTTGCGAATCCTAGATGCGGGGTGGAGCAGTCTGGCAGCTCGTCGGGCTCATAACCCGAAGGTCACAGGTTCAAATCCTGTCCCCGCTACGAATAAAATCAAACACAAAAGCCCGTCCACAAGATGGGCTTTTTGTTTTTCTGCTGTTCGTGTAGACCCAGTGTAGGATTTTCCAGTCAGCACTTATCAACACTCACACTTCACTCCTGAAGTGATGCGCGCGCGGGTGCCCTCAGATTTGAGGACACTCTGACGACCACAGCTCCTGAACTTTCAGGAGCTACTTTCCCATTGTCCTCTCCAATGTCCACCCACGATCAGCCCGTCGCCTACCCGGTAGCCTGTCGTGGTGCCCAACTTCCCCCGTTGGGGAAAGCTGGCGCGCCCTTTCCCACAACCTGGGCACCTTTTACGCCTGTCTGACTACCCTCCCCCGAACCCCGCAAACTTGGGTGCAAATTTTTTATGTAAACTTGGCTGGAACGTATTGATTTTCCTGCAACTGCAAACTTAGGTATTAACTGGGGTGCTAACTCGGACACCAGCGCAAAGTCCAGAAGGCGCTTGTACTCTCTAACCTTCTTGACGCTTCCGAGGCTTGGCAAGCCACCCAGCTCAGGATTCAGGACGAGGCGAATCGGTGCTTCACGCAAGGGACGGTATTGCGTCGTGGTATTGAAAGACATAGGCCATCCTACCTGGTTGTGAAGTATTGATCATATCGTTCGAATTTCCGCTCGGATCGAAAGTGAGTGGAGGTTAGCCGGTTTTCTTTTCGATAAGGACCATTTCCGTTCCTGACCAGAGGTCATGCCAAGCGCGTCGGTCCTTTTCTACCAGGATCCAGAGAAATCCGAGTCCGAAGCAGGCCGAGGAGACCAAGGCGGCGAGGAAGCGTAAGGTCGCCCGACCCCAACTTATCGTTGTGCCGTCAGGACATCGTATGTACAACCGCCAGACGCGCATTCCAAGGGTTTGGCCGCCGTGGGTCCAAAACCAAGCATAGAAAAGGAAGGAAACCGCCAGCAGGTAGAGCCGGAAGGGGAGATGTCCCGGCGGTACGCTGTGGCCCCCGGTGAAGGGCAAGATTAGGAAACTTGCCAAAAACAGCAAGGAAAGAAGTAGAAAGAGATCATAGACCATGGCCGCCACGCGGCGCGTCAGACTGGGACGGTGGAAAAGGGGGGTAGCGTCGTTCATAGGTGAAAGGGTTCCTGAGGAGACAGGTGGATCCGCCCAACGGGACATTGACACCGGCATGGGTGGGGATCATCCTGCGTAGGCTTCATCGCTTGGCGCAGGGTCGGATTATGCCAGGGAGCATGGCCGAAGAGGCCGATGATATGCCGATGGTCCCTAAAACACCTCACGGTTACCTTGGATGAGCCTGATTACCCAACTATTGTCAATACCGGGCGTGATTGCGGCGGGTGAGTTCAGCCACCGCGGCGAACGTTTCACCCATGCCGGTCTACTGGATCCTCAACAGGCCCGCATGGCCTCCATCATGTGTAGTGCCAATAGCATGGCGATCCACATGCAGGCCGGGATCCTCGACTCCCTGGTAGGAGAAGGCGGTCTCACCCCAGTGCGCGGTTGGATAGTACGGGGCGGCCACTTCACGGTTTGTGTGATGGGTCAGCGATTTTGTTTTCTGGAACAGGAATCGGCCTCTCTCAATCAAGTCGTTGCGCTGATGAAAGCGGAAGGGAGCGAGGTATCACCGGCCGATCCCCTTCTGTTGGAAGGTGACTGAATCGTATCGGCAAGAGACTTTCCATTTGCCAATCACCATGATTTTTTGCCTCTAACTACCCGGAGTACATGGGAATGGTCAATCTCGACCAATTGTTGGATCTTCCTGGGGCCATTGCGGCCTTTGAGTTTAATGAGCGTGGCGAGTTACGCAATCAGCGTATTGTCCCCGGCGTGGGATTTCATGATGCGCTTTTGGACATGATAAGCCATATGTGCGTAGCCAATACGGCCATTGCTACCATGCAGGCGCGGGGTTGGGAGCAGCTCACCGGGGCACAGGGTTTTTATCCCGTCGAGGGAGTCAGTATCGTGGGGCTTGAATGGTCGGTGGTATCGCGCGGTCGTTTTGGGTTGATCCTGAACAACCAATTAGCCAACTATGAAATGACCTTTGCCGCCCTGGCAGACCGGAGCGGGCCATGATCCGCCAAATTCTGGCGTTGGATGGGGTGTTGGCGGTATGCCAATTTCAGGACGATGGAATCCTGGCGGAAGGCTACGGCCTCCTCCCCGAGCCAGAGATGGTCCGGCTCGCCCGTTTTGCTTGCGATTATCGCCGGATGCTCCAAGGCAACACCGATCAACTCTCGATGTTTACCCAAGTTCGCGGCTGGACTCCGCCCAGGGGTTGGATGGTACATGGGGCGGGGAAATCGGTGTGTGGTGCCGGCAATGTGGTGTGCGTCATCGACAATATGGAATCTTCCCTGGACCAGGTATATACGGAATTGGTGGAGGCGTCCCGCTATTGAATTGGTTACGTTTCATTTTTGTTATTTACCATGAATTTATCAATCTTGATGTGTCCATTCTATCGTCAGTTATAGGGTATATTCTGGTTGATATTTAAGAAGGTATTAATATGAGGCTATTAATATGAAAGTATTAATATGCTATATTCAATCTTACTAGTTAGCTTATAAATCGGATGGCTTTTAGGGACAATCCCACCCATCAGATGAGGCAATCATGTTTTCTAACGTGAAGATTCAGAACAAAATTGTCCTTGCCATTGCGGTTATCCTGGTAATTACCCTTATCTCCGTCACTATCGTTGTCTCGCTTCAGTCTGGTCAATGGTTCAATGAGGCCGCCGAAGAAAAGTTAGATACCGCTACCAAGGTTATCCTGGCCGATATCAAGCATTCTTTTGGAGAACAGAAAAAGGACGTTCGTGCCATTGCTGAGGATGACAATATCATTTCGCCGGCGTCCTTGATTAAGGATTTTATCCAAGAGAATCCATCCCAAACCTTCGAGGATGCCTATACCAGGATGGCGAACAGTATTGCCCTACGATTGGCAAAAACTGGAAATGCTGCATCAGGTTTTCACCTGATGCGGTTTTACGATGCCAATGGCGGACTGCTCGCCTTCTATAAGAAATCTGAGCAGCTTACCGGTTGGTATGTGGGTGCTGGGAAGTTCTCCGGTATCCGCGGTGATCAAGCTGTTGTGAATCTAACCCTGCCCTCTGGAATCGATGCCAAGTATTTTGGCAAGATCTCGGACAAGCGTGACGAGGGCTTTGATATTTTTGCCGACAAAATCGCCATTGTCACCCACGAACCAGTGGTAGGTGACAGTGCCGTGCTGGTAGGATTTATTATTGTAGATACTTTTCTTGACAATAATTACGCAGGGGAAATGTCTACGCTCTCCCACACCAAGATCAACTTCTTCCGCGGCAAAGAGTACGGGGCCGGTGTCCTCGAAGAGTATCGAGCCTTGTCCGACGAATCGTATACCCTGCTCCAGTCGCTGACCGCGGATAACCACTCGTCAGGCCATTCCACCACCATTGCAGGAACAGAGTATTATGAGACGCTTTTTCCTTTTCTTAAAAAGGAAAAAGTAATCGGCGCCATGTCGGTTTTATACTCGAAGGAATATGCCGCAGCAAAGCAAATGGGTGCGATGGTCCTTTTGTTGATACTTGCGGCTGTCACCTTTGTCGTCGGGATTGCGGTAGCGATGGTTTTCTCGCGCGCCATTACGCTGCCGATGGAAAAGGCGGTAACCATCTCGAACCATTTGGCTGAAGGAGACCTGCGGATCGATATCGAAGTCAAAGGCCGGGACGAAACTGGCCGTCTCCTCGCTTCCATGAAGAATATGGTGTTTCGTTTTAAGAATATGCTCGGCAATGTTCGGCATATGGCAGATACGGTCGCTTCGGCCAGTCATGAATTACGTGGTAGCTCGCAACAGATGGCGGCAAGTCTGTCCGGACAGGCGGATAAGGTGACCCAGATTGCCACCGCTTCCACCGAAATGTCTCAGACCGTGATGGATATTGCCAGGAATACCGCAGACATCGCCGCTGCCGCCGCCGAGGCGGCCGATACCGCAAAGAAGGGGGAGGGTATCGTCAAGAAATCCATTCAGGAGGTTCGTTCCATTGCCGACACGGTGCGAGAAGCTGCCCAGATGGTGAATTCGCTCGGCAAACGTTCCCAGCAGGTTGGCGAAATTGTAGGAGTAATCAACGATGTTGCCGATCAGACTAATCTTCTGGCACTGAATGCCGCCATTGAGGCTGCCCGCGCTGGTGAAAGTGGTCGTGGTTTTGCCGTCGTTGCCGACGAGGTCAAGAAGCTGGCCGAGCGTACCGCCCAAGCGACTGCCGAAATCCGTAAAATGATTAGAGATATGCAGACTGAAGTCCATCATACCGTGGAGGCCATGGCGGAAGGTACCTGCCGGGTTGAAATCGGTGCCGAACTTTCCAGCCAAGCGGGTAGTGCCCTCGGTAACATCGTCACCAGCGTCTCCACCTTGCAATCCATGATCGAACAGATTGCCGCTGCTACCGAAGAGATGTCGGTCGTTTCAGAGCAGACCAACCATGACATTGTCGAGATTTCGACAATTTCCCATGAGGCCGTTTCCAGTTTTGGCAAGATCTCGCAATCAGCGGCAAATATGGCCGAAATGTCGGACCATCTGCAAGACCAAGTAGGTCAGTTCCGTATAGGCGTAGGATAATGATTATCGGAGGCCCTGCGTCTAAATCCCGGCTACTTGACCGGGGTATCTTGTGGTGAAATACTCAATACTCGAAATTCAGAATTTGATGATGCCATATTCCTATCCCTTAATCTGAAAGGGTTTTATAATGAAGAGATGGTTCTTTCCGTTGGTAACGTTGTTGGGGATGGTTGGCCCGGTGTTGGGTGAAGAGGTGGTGATCGGGCTCAACTACCCAGAGACCGGTCCCTACGCGGTCCAAGGTCTGGATCAGGTCCGGGCGGCCGATCTGGCTGTTGAGGAAATCAATGCCGCTGGTGGGATTCTCGGTAAACAGGTCCGGCTCGCCAAACGTGACTCCAAGTCCAAACCCGATGTGGCCAAGGTCAATGTCGCGGAGCTGATTGACAAGGAAGGGGCGGTGATGCTCTATGGCGGTTCGAGCAGTGCTGTTGCCATCGCCGCCGGCGAAGTGGCCCGCTCCAAAGACCGCATCTATTTCGGCACCTTAACCTACTCGAACGAAACCACCGGTGCCAACGGTCATAAATATATGTTCCGCGAGTGCTATAACGCCTGGATGGGCGCCAAGGTGCTTTCCAACTATCTGAATGAGAAGTTTACCGGTAAGAAATATTTCTACATTACCGCAAATTATACCTGGGGTCTGACCACCGAGGCCTCTATCCGTAAGTTCAGCAATACCGAAGATACCGCCGTCCACAGAAATACCCTAACTCCCTTCCCAGGCGCGACCGAGTCCGATTTCAATAAGGCTTTAACCCTGGCGAAGGCCAATAATCCTGATGTATTGGTTTTGGTACTCTTCGGCAACGACATGGCAGAGGCCCTCAAGCGCGCCACGGCCATGGGGCTCAAGAAGACCATGGCGATCGTTGTGCCCAACCTCACCCTAGGTATGGCCGAGAGCGCCGGTCCCAAGATTATGGAAGATGTTGTCGGCGCTACCCCCTGGGAATGGGTCGTCCCTTATCAGTACGGTTATGAAGGTGGAAAGAAATTCGTCGAAAAGTTCGCGGCCAAGTATGGTAGCTACCCTTCCACCTCCGCTGCTTCGGCCTATACCATCCCATTTGAATACAAAGCCGCGGTGGAACGCGCCCATAGTTTCGATTCAAAGGCCGTCATTGCGGCACTCGAAGGGCATAAGTACACCCTGTTGAAAGACGAGCAGGAATGGCGCACCTTCGATCACCAAAGCCTCCAGACGGTCTATGCCGTTAAATGCAAAAAACAGGCTGATGTGCTAAAGGATAAGTATAAACAGGATTATTTCGAGATCATCAATGTCATGTCGGGTAGCGAAGCGGCCCAAAGTCGCGCCGAGTGGGATGCGGAAAGGAAGGCCGCCAATGCGCCGACCGAGCTGGCATTCTAAAAGTAGTCGTGCCCGGCTGAAAAAACCAGCAGCATAATGCTGCGCGGATAGAGATGGCACCATGGCTGCCAAGGAGTTAATCGCACCAAGCTCCCTCGGGCCTGCCGACCTGCTCGGCAGCAATGGTCCGCTCACCCGTCATATTCAGGGCTTCGCCCCCCGCGTCGCGCAGCAGGAAATGGCCGCTGCGGTGGGTGAGGCACTGGAGAAACGCGGGGTTCTTATCTGCGAGGCCGGTACCGGTACTGGCAAGACCTATGCCTATCTGGTTCCGGCGTTGCTCTCCGGGCAGAAGGTCATCCTCTCTACCGGCACCAAAAATCTCCAAGACCAGCTTTATCAGCGCGACCTACCTTTGGTTCGTGATGCCCTGGGAGTGGGCAGCCGTATCGCGTTGCTCAAAGGCCGGGGGAATTATCTGTGCCTGCATCGCCTGGAAACGGTCGTCGGCGATGTCCGCCTGCCTAACCGCGAGGCCGTCCATCATCTCTCCAAAGTTCGGAGCTGGGCCAAACGTACCCGTAGCGGCGATGTCGCGGAGGTGCGTATCCCCGAGGATGCGCCAATCTGGCCGTTTGTCACTTCCAATACCGATAATTGTTTGGGACAGGATTGTCCCAATCTTGCCGATTGTTTTCTGGTACGGGCGCGCCGTGCCGCCCAAGAGGCGGATCTGGTGGTGGTCAACCACTATCTGCTGATGGCCGATATCGCCCTACGTGGCGCAGAGGTAGGTGAACTGCTGCCGGCGGCGGACGCCTTTATCCTGGACGAGGCCCACCAGCTCCCCGAGGTGGCGACGCAGTTCATGGGGATCTCGTTGACCGGTCGCCAGCTTCAGGAGCTGGCCCAGGACACGATCAACGAACAGGTGAAGGAAGCACCGGAGATGGTCCCGATCCGTACGGCGGCCGAGACTATGTCGAGGGCCGTCAAGGACCTACGCTTGGCCTTCGGTGAGGAAGTGCGCCGCGCCGCCTGGCGTGAAGCCGCCGCCCGTCCCGAACTGGCGCCGGCCTTGACGACCCTCAGCGAGACCCTGACCCACCTTGCCACCTTGCTGGAACAGGCCAAGGAGCGTGGTAAAGGTCTGGAGAGCTGCCATCGCCGCACCCTGGACCTTCGGATCTGTCTAGCCCAAGTGGGGGGAGAGGCACCGCCCGACCACATCCACTGGTTCGAGACCTTCAAGACCCACTTTGCGTTGCATCTTACGCCTCTGGATATCGCCAAAACTTTTCAGGCCCGCATGGCGGCACGCCCCACGGCTTGGGTCTTTACCTCGGCGACCCTGGCGGTAGGCGAACGCTTTGACCACTTTACCCGCCGTCTGGGTATTCAAAATGCCGTAGAGCGACGTTGGGAGAGCCCTTTCGATTTCCGTCGACAAGCGGTTCTCTACTGTCCGATGGATATGCCCGCGCCTAACGAATCGGCATTCGGCACCGCCCTGGTCGAATTGGCGCTGCAAGTACTCACCGCTTCGCGTGGTCGGGCCTTTCTGCTTTTTACCAGCCACCGTGCCCTCCAAGATACCGCTGAACGTCTGACGGGACAGTTGCCCTATCCCTTATTGGTCCAAGGCACCGCACCCCGTGCCGATTTGTTGGATCGCTTCCGCTCTCTCGGCAATGCCGTATTACTCGGTACCAGTTCTTTCTGGGAGGGGGTTGACGTGCGCGGTGAGGCATTGTCTTGCGTCATCATCGATAAACTTCCTTTTGCCTCACCCTCTGACCCCGTGGTCGAAGCGCGGATTGACGCCTTACGTCGCTCCGGCGCCGATCCCTTCCACGAATTTCAACTCCCACATGCCGTCATTACCCTAAAGCAAGGTGTGGGGCGACTGATCCGTGATATCACTGATCGTGGCGTGATGGTCCTGTGCGACCCGCGCCTACTTACGAAACCCTATGGAAAGGTCTTTCTCGACAGTCTGCCGCCAATGACCCGTACCCGTAAACTGGAAGTGGTGCAACGTTTTTATCTCCTCGAATCATTGCCGACGTAGTGGTGGTGGGAATTGGTCGGTATGCATTCATGTGATGATGACTCC
>CAUYUB010000600.1:0-1124 GCA_963575685.1 Gammaproteobacteria bacterium
CGCGCAGTGGCCGGCATAGGCTGTCACTTGATGGTGACGTGGATGGATCGCAACACGGAGACCTTCACCCAAATGGGTGGCGAGGGTGTGACCTGGATTGGCCAAGCGCCTTTCACACGCACCCGCCATCTCTTTGCCAACCTCGGTGACGGCACTTATATGCATTCGGGTTCGCTGGCGATACGTGCTTCGTTGGCGGCAGGGGTAAACATCACTTACAAACTCCTCATCAACGATATGGTTGCAATGACCGGTGGTCAGCCGGTGGAAGGCGCACCAACCGTAACGCAGATTTTGCGGCAGATAGCTGCGGAAGGGGTGAAGGCGATTCATCTCGTTTCCGATGAACCAAAACGTTATACGAGCCTGCCGGATCTACCATCGGGCGTAACCATTCACCATCGTGACGACATTGACGCGTTGCAACGTCAATTACGTGAGCAGTCGGGCGTTTCGGTAATTGTCTATGTGCAGACCTGCACCGATGAAAAGCGCCGTCGCCGCAAACGCAAGGAGTTGGTCGACCCACCCAGGCGTGTATTTATCAACGAGGATGTATGCGAGGGCTGCGGCGATTGTGGCATGCAATCGAATTGCATCGCTATCCTGCCGCTCGAAACCCAACTTGGCCGCAAACGCACGATCGATCAGGACACATGCAACAAGGATTTCTCCTGCATGAAGGGCTTCTGTCCGAGCTTCGTCACCATTGAGGGAGGACAATTGCGACGGGCGGCAACGCCCAAGCCAGTAGAGGTAGTAAACCTGCCTGCGCCCGTCCTGCCGACGTTGCGCAAACCTTACAACGTACTCATCACTGGCGTGGGTGGCACCGGCGTTGTCACGGTCGGGCAGATCATAGGCATAGCGGCGCACCTTGAAGGAAAAGGTGTGCTGGTACTTGATATGGCTGGTATGGCGCGGAAGAGTGGCGCGGTGATGTCGCATGTGCGGCTGGCTCCGACGCTGGACAACCTACATGCGGCGCGTATTGCTGGGGGGCAGGCCGACGTGCTGCTTGGTTGCGACTTGATCGTGGCCTCGGGCGATGACGCGATCACCATGATGGCGACCGATCGTACCCGTGCCATAGTCAACACAGAGGTAACGCCAACCTCTACCTA
>CAUYUB010000601.1:0-1123 GCA_963575685.1 Gammaproteobacteria bacterium
TAAATAAGATGGACTGCACACGTTTACGATATTAGGGAGCACCACCCCATTAATAAATTTTTTATAATTGGCCAAGCCTTCGGGCTGACTAGGTATTTCCGAACCAAGGAAGTGTTGCGTTAAATTTTCCAACAAAGTGTTGTTCGAGATTTTTCCTGGATCAAGACAATTATGGATAGCGCTATCGATTTCTCTTTGAAAGGAAACCATCTCCTGGTCTTCGTTGTAAGAAAAAGAGAAATACTTGTTAATCAAGACGGATATTTCTAGTTTATCTGACATGATAATGCCCTCACTTCCTCACTACGTTGCCATGTTTGAGTGGGTACATAATCCCAAACGTATAACCAATAAATTCCTGCGAATATTGATGATACACACTTCCATCTCGTTGCAGACATGAGCGAAAAAGTCCTTGCAAAAGTTTTTTATCTATGATAAATGGATTCCAGTATCAGTATGAAACATCAAAAGAGAAATCTGAAAACCTGGAAAAAGAACGAGGTAGCTTAGGCAAGGCAGGGAATTTACTCTGGCCGGGTTACCGCTCTCAACCAAGTAAAGAGTAATGTCTTGCTTATCGACCAATTAATGATGGAATGACGCAATATTTTATCAGACATGCCCTTCAACCAAACACCGCCCAATATATTCTGCTCCCTTTTTCCGCCCCAAGCCTTGCGTCACTTTTCCCTCAAGGATTGGCTAACCTACCAAGAGCGTCTCCACCCCCGTACCATCGATCTTGGATTGGATCGCGTGGCTACGGTTCTGGGCCGTCTAGGTTGGACCGGACCACCACCGTTCCCAGTGGTGACTGTGGCCGGGACCAACGGTAAGGGGTCATGCGTGGCCACTCTAGAGGCGATCCTCCGCGCCGCTGGGCATAGCACCGCCACTTATACCTCGCCGCATCTACTACGTTACAACGAACGGGTGCGTCTCAACGGCCGAGAAGCCAGCGATGCAGAACTCTGCGCTAGTTTTGCCCGGATCGAAGCGGTCCGCGGCGAGACCTCGCTCACCTATTTCGAGTACGGTACCCTGGCAGCCTTGGACCTGTTTCGACAGGCATCGCCCAACGTGGCGATCCTGGAGGTAGGGTTGGGAGGACGGCTCGACG
>CAUYUB010000602.1:0-1121 GCA_963575685.1 Gammaproteobacteria bacterium
CCAAGCAGTGCAGTCAGCGGTGTTAGATTCTTGAACTCAACTTGGCGCAATGCCCGATAATTTTCGACGCGCAAGGTTTCGATGCGGGCAGGTATAGGCGTTTGGTGATTTGAGTCATTGTATGCGTCGATAGCCATGAGAAGCAGTCCTTGTGGTGGTAATGCTGCGCTATTTCAATGTGTTAATCTCCAACGTCAAATCTTCCAGAACCATTCCCCGCAGGATCACCCAACCTTTGCCGCGCGGTGGGTATTGGTAGAAAGGCGAGGTGGTCCGGTGGTCTGAATACTCAAATTGGTAGATGCGTCGCCAGACCAAACCTTGCTCGCCACGACGGATGCCGAGATGGGCGAGTGCTACGGTCTCGTCTAGGAATTGGACCCCTGCCTGGTCACAGGCTTGGCGAGAGAGTGCAGTAGCCCTTTCCCGGACGCGTAGGCTGTCGAAGAAAAACCAAGCCAACACCGCCATCCCCAGCAGCGACCACAGCAACTCGTCGGCATTCATCCTACATCCGATTCTTCGCGGTAACGTTCGACAATGGCGACCAAATCATCAAAATTGTCGGTATACAATATCCGGATCAAAGAGCGCCCGCTGACAGATTTTATATTTGCAGCGCCAGTTTGTAAATTCCGTCAGGCATCGATATCAGCTTACGGAGATTGGGATTTGTCCCCCATCAGCCCATCGGATAGCTGCCGTCCCATTTTTCGTGATGCCAATGAGCGATCTCTTGGGCAATAAGCAGGAAGTCGATCGGTCGATTAATGTTTTGCTCAGCCCACTCAATTGCATCCGCTCCCAACTGGGCGTGGGTTTTCATGATTTCCCATTCCTCGGTGGTGAGCTTGTTCTGTTTGAGCAGGATCTCGCCGGGGATGCCTACCTTGCCGATGTCGTGTAATGGTGCCGCTTTGGTGAGCAGAAGGACGAAATTGTCGGAGAGGGTGGAGGCGAAACGGGGATGGCTTTGTAGTTTTCGGGCGAGGGTATGTACGTAGGATTGGGTGCGGAGGATGTGATTCCCAGGCTCAGGGTCCCGGAGTTCGGCCAGATAGGCTAAGGCTTGGATACTGATATCCTGGATGATCTGGGTTTCCTCCAGGTTCCTCGCGATT
>CAUYUB010000603.1:0-1120 GCA_963575685.1 Gammaproteobacteria bacterium
TACGCCGCTACGCGGCATTGATCGATCTGGTAGTTCTTTAGCCGGGAGTTGCCTTATTCGCTGTATCCCTGAGGATTTTGCGACTGCCAACGCCACGCATCCGCACACATCTCGGCAATGCCCCGTCGGGCGCGCCAACCAAACAGTGTTTCAGCGAGGGTAGGATCGGCGTAGCAGCAAGCAATATCGCCCTCACGACGCGCCACGATCCGATACGGAATCTTCCGTCCGCTCGCATTGGCAAAGGCCTTGACCATATCCAACACACTGTAGCCATGCCCCGTCCCTAGATTTACGGTTGCCAATCCTTCGTGGCGGTCCAGATAACGGAGCGCCGCGATATGGCCAAGCGCCAGATCGACCACATGAAGATAATCGCGTACCCCGGTACCGTCAGGGGTCGGATAGTCGTTGCCGAATACCTGGAGACTTGCCAATCGGCCTACTGCCACCTGTGCGATGTAAGGGAGCAGATTATTCGGGATACCGTTAGGGTCCTCACCAATCAAACCCGACTCATGCGCGCCGACCGGATTAAAATAGCGCAACAGTGCGACCCGCCATTCCGGATCGGATTTACCTAGATCACGCAGGATATCCTCGATCATGAGCTTGCTGCGACCGTAGGGATTGGTCGGGTGGTTCGGAAAATCCTCACGAATCGGTACCATCTGGGGATCGCCGTAAACGGTTGCGGAAGAACTGAAGACGATACGTTTTACGCCAGCCTCGGCCATGGTCTCGCATAAGGTTACCGTTCCCGCTACATTATTGTCATAATAACGCAACGGCTGCGCCACCGATTCCCCCACCGCCTTGAGTCCGGCGAAATGGACTACCGCGTGGATTTGATGTCGGGCAAAGATATCCTGGAGTGCCGATTGATTGCGGATATCTGTCGGATAAAAAGTAATGGTCTTGCCGGTAATACCTTCGACCCGCCGTAGCGCCATTTCTCTGCTGTTGCAAAGGTTATCTACTACCACCAACGCAAAACCAGCCTGGAGCAATTCCACGCAGGTATGTGAGCCGATATAACCGGCGCCGCCGGTTACCAAGATTTCAGTCATTGTGGTTATCCATTGCTTGATTATCCGAAAAAGTTGCTTAGGCAAGTCCC
>CAUYUB010000604.1:0-1110 GCA_963575685.1 Gammaproteobacteria bacterium
ACCTCCACGATGACGGTGCCCACGGCCAAACTCAACCCAACCAAACGGCTCGGATCCTGTTCGGAGGTCCACAACAAAGACAAACATAATCCAGAGGCAAAAGGCGACAGCCAGGTATTCCCACGACGGCCACGGCCTGCTGTCTGATATTCCGCGAGGCTAGCCCACGGACCCCGCAGACCCTGACGGGCGAAATCCAGCAGCTGCCGATTAGTGGAATCGATTTTAAGGGAGAGCGAAAGACCCTGGAGTTGTGCCGCTTCGGTCGGATCCATGGCGGCACGAATGGTACCTTCCGCTAATAGATCCAATCCTCCTGGTATCTGATAACCGTAGCCTGCCATGGCAGATACTTTTATCCCCTGGTCCGACAATCTCCGTATCAAATTCCACACCGTGACACGACTCACCCCCAATTCCTTGCCCAATGCCGTTCCCGAATGAGGATGGCCGTCGGCAAGGATTGCAAGGAGCGGTTTAAGAAAGGTGGAAACCACGATAGATTAGATGGCGCTTAGGACTCAGGATAAATAATAGAACTCCACCTGAAATCCTGCGATCTCAATGACATCGCGGTTTTCCAGGAGGTGATCTTCTTCGGTAGGGTGTAAGTCGTTCACCAATACTGCCTCTTTACACTCGGTCGCCGTGACGGTATAGCCGCGCGGGGTACGGGTGATAACCGCACTCGGTTTGCCCGGACGACCAAGACGGGTACGGAGATGCTCTAGGCGCAATTCGGTACCCCGACGCGAGCCATTGAGTACACGGATGGCGGCAGGCGGTAAGTGCGCCGTAGCCGCCGTAGCCGCTGCGCTACCCGGAAAGGAAGTATCCCCCGAAGATAGCCGAAGGGAAGTATCCGCTGCCAGCGAAGAACTCGCTTCCGCTGCCGCTGCCGGACGGGCGGGCACCTCCTCTGGGACTTCGTACAGGAGTTCGTGTTTACCGATCCTCACGATGTCACCTGGGCGCAAGAGGTGACGCTGGATGGGCGCCTCGTTGACGAAGGTGCCGTTGGTGCTGCCTAGGTCTTCAAGGATATAGCCCTCATCGGTGCGGTGGACCACGGCGTGGTACCCGCTCACCGCCAGGTTGTCGATGTGGAGG
>CAUYUB010000605.1:0-1109 GCA_963575685.1 Gammaproteobacteria bacterium
TATCGCTATATACTGAGCCCCCTGCTCGGCAATCATTGCCGTTTCTATCCCACCTGTTCGCAATACGCCTTGGATGCCCTTGAGCGCCATGGCGCCCTGTGGGGCACGTGGCTGACCATGCGGCGGCTGGCCCGCTGCCACCCTTGGCACCCCGGTGGGGTCGATCCGGTTCCCGACAAACTTCCCAGGCGTTGATATGGATAACCAGAAATTAATGTTGTACGTCGCCCTGTCCTTTGTTCTGCTGCTGCTGTGGCAGGCTTGGCAACAGGACTATGGTTCCAAGTCCGGCCCCCCTACCGAACAGGTGGCCCCCTCCCTTGCCAACGGTGAAGTCCCGGCCATCGGCGGTAATCCTCCGACTGGGACGGGCGCGGGTATCGATATCCCCAGACCCACCGCCACGGCCCAACCGACCCGACCCCCACCACCGACCCAACCGCTGTTGAAATCCGCAGAACGGGTCCATGTGGTTACCGACTTACTTAACGTTGAGATCGACACCTTAGGTGGAGACCTGCGGCAGGTAGAACTGCGTGCCTATCCCATCGCAGTGGCAAATCCCGACCAACCTTTCCGGTTTCTCTCCGACAATCCGGAAAAATTCTTCATCGCTCAGGGCGGTTTATTGGGTAACGTCGCACCTAATCACTATGCCCTATATCGAGTGGAACAAACCGACTATCGTTTGCCAGACAGTGCCGCCGTATTGCAGGTGCCGCTTTCCTGGAGCGACCCATCCGGCGTGGAGGTAATCAAGACCTATACCTTCCACCGCGATAGCTATCTGGTGCAGGTGGATTATCAGGTACACAACGCCTCGAGTACGGAATGGCGCGGCCAGCTCTATACCCAATTTCAGCGTACCGAACCCCCCAACAAAACATCCGCTTTTGGTATTTATACCTACACCGGCGGCGTAATCTCCAGCGCGGAGAATACCTATGACAAGATAGATTTTTCACGGATGAAGAAGGAGAACCTCTCACGCGACTTCAAAGGCGGTTGGCTCGCCATGATTGAGCACTATTTCGCCACCGCCTGGATCCCACCTGCCGATGTTCCCGTCCACGCCTATACCAAAGTCGTAGAAGGTGGGCGCTACGTCT
>CAUYUB010000606.1:0-1108 GCA_963575685.1 Gammaproteobacteria bacterium
TGATAAAAACGATTGGTTGCTTGTTCACAAGCGATCTCCTACCTGAGAATGAAGACCACACTCAACAATGAGTGGTAGCCATGAACGCTATATACTACGCAGAAAAGCGTAGCAAGTGGGTATGTATGCTCCATAATCCACCAGTATTTTAGCGATACGAATATTACTGGAACGCGACAGCCAACCGGTAAATCGAGATAATCCTATCTTTCTCTGAATAACCATGACCGCGAATCTCCACGCTGACCGCATCCTCATCCTTGACTTCGGCTCCCAGTACACCCAACTCATTGCCCGTCGGGTGCGAGAGGCTGGGGTCTATTGCGAGATCCTCCCCTACGACATCCCCGACGCCGAGGTCCGGGCCTTCACTCCGAAGGGGATTATCCTGTCCGGTGGGCCGGAATCAGTCACTGCGGAGGATACTCCTCGCGCGCCCCAAGCGGTGTTCGACCTGGGGGTACCGGTGCCCATCACAACGTCGGCGGATTACCGGAGCGGATGCGGCTCACGCTGGTTGAGCCATTGCGCGAACTATTCAAGGACGAGGTACGAAAAATCGGCATGGAATTGGGTCTACCCTACGATTTGGTCTATCGCCATCCCTTCCCCGGTCCGGGCCTGGGGGTGCGTATTCTCGGAGAGGTAAAACCGGAATACGCCGAGATCTTACGCGCCGCTGACCATATCTACATTGAAGAGCTACGCCAAGCCGGTCTTTATGATGATGTTTCCCAGGCCTTTGCCGTATTCCTACCGGTCAAGAGTGTTGGAGTGCTGGGGGATGCCCGCCATTACGATTACGTGGTCGCATTGCGCGCCGTACAAACGGTAGACTTTATGACCGCACGCTGGGCCCATCTGCCCTATGACCTTTTGGAGCGCATTTCCCATCGAATCATTAACGAGGTCCCACGTATTTCTCGGGTGGTTTACGATATTTCCGGAAAACCTCCGGCAACGATTGAGTGGGAATGATTGATAACATCGGGAAACAGATCTGATATCGGGGTAGTTAAATTATACAACAAACGACTAAAGAGCGATTTCCTCAGGTCATCTAGCGTTGCGAACTCTATCTGCTGTAAATATTTTAGGGCTTTCCTTT
>CAUYUB010000607.1:0-1106 GCA_963575685.1 Gammaproteobacteria bacterium
GCACTGGCAACGTGATGCGCTACCTCATCACCTCGAATCGATACCCTGGGCCATTCGCCTCCTCCGTAATGCTGGTAGCGATGTTGGTGTTGGGCGCTTGTTCCAGTGAAGCACCCAAACTACCGGAGATCGTATCCAACCTGCCGACGGTCTGGGTCGAGCACGCGCATTCCGAAGCCGAGGCAGCGGTGGCCGCCCCGGAATGGTGGCAAAGTTTCCGATCGGAGGAACTATCGGTACTGATTGCTGCGGCCCTAAACGCCAATCCCGATCAGGGGATTGCGGCGGCGCGCGTAGACCAGGCGGAAGCACAACTCCGCAACACGAGTGCCTCACTGTTTCCGCAACTCAATTTTGGAGCGGGTAGTTCGCGCATCAGGACCCGTACCGAAAACGCTCCCTGGAGCACATTCGATGGGTCAACCTCCTATTTTACCGCCAGCTATGAACTCGATTTGCGTGGGCTCAACGCCGCAAGCGTGCGCGTAGCCGAATCCTTGCTGCATGCCAGCCGTTTCGATCTCGAAACGGTACGACTCACGCTGGTGACGGCGGTCGCCGATGCCTATTTTCAGATTCTATCGTTGCGCGGTCGTCTGGCGATCGCGCATGAAAATCTCATTATCGCCAATCGCGTTTTTGCCGTGGTGGACTCTCGTGTGCGCAATGGCGCCGCTTCCGCGCTTGACCTGGCACTTCAGCAGGAAACGGTGCTGGCGCAACGCGCCGCCATTCCGCCACTCGAACTACAGGAGCGGCAGACCTTATTTGCACTCGCGCTGCTCCTCGGGAGGCCGCCCGAGGGATTTTCGGTGGGATTCGGCGTTGCGGGTTCAACTGTGGCCGTGAAATTGACCGATCTGGCGGTCCCACGTGTCGCACCCGGACTTCCCGCAACGCTACTGACCCGTCGGCCCGACATTGCCAGCATTGAGGCGCAACTTGCCGCCGCGAATGCCAACGTCGCCGCGGCACGCGCCTCACTGCTGCCCGGAATTCAGCTCACGGGATCGCTCGGATTCGCCAGTGACTTTCTATTCGATTTCATGAACCCCACCGCGATTACCCAGACACTCGGTGTTGCGCTGGTGCAGACGATTTTTGAC
>CAUYUB010000608.1:0-1105 GCA_963575685.1 Gammaproteobacteria bacterium
GCAATGCAATACAACCATGACGAAACGAAAGCCAAAGCCGAATGGGATAAAGTGACGAGCAAACCCACCAGCCTGACGTTTCTCTACTCCGATAACGATCCGAACTGGGAGCCTATTGCTCTGGCGACACAATCCAGTCTCAACAAGCTGGGCATCATTGTGAAGCTGGAAAAGCTGGCGAACGCCACCATGCGCGACAGAGTGGGTAAAGGTGATTACGACATTGCGATTGGCAACTGGAGTCCGGATTTTGCCGACCCGTATATGTTTATGAATTACTGGTTTGAGTCAGACAAAAAAGGTCTGCCGGGTAACCGCTCGTTCTATGAAAACAGTGAGGTCGATAAGTTACTGCGCAATGCGCTTGCGACCACCGACCAGACGCAGCGTACCCGGGACTACCAGCAGGCACAGAAAATCGTCATTGATGACGCTGCTTATGTGTACCTGTTCCAGAAAAACTACCAACTGGCGATGAACAAAGAGGTGAAAGGCTTTGTGTTCAATCCCATGCTGGAACAGGTCTTCAATATCAATACCATGAGTAAATAACGTGACCTTCTGGAGTATGCGGTCTTAAAGGAACATGCAGCGGATGATGCTCGCGGCTTCCTCGCGCAAAATACCGCCGGTTCCGGACCATTTATGCTGAAAAGCTGGCAAAAAGGTCAGCAATTAGTTCTGGTGCCAAATCCGCATTACCCAGGCAATAAACCGAACTTCAAACGGGTATCGGTAAAAATTATTGGTGAAAGTGCCTCCCGTCGCCTGCAGCTCTCCCGTGGCGACATTGACATTGCCGATGCGCTGCCGGTGGATCAACTCAACGCCCTGAAGCAGGAAAATAAAGTCAATGTGGCAGAGTATCCGTCACTGCGCGTTACCTATCTGTATCTGAATAACAGCAAAGCGCCTCTTAATCAGGCGGATCTGCGTCGGGCCATTTCCTGGTCTACCGATTATCAGGGCATGGTTAACGGCATTCTGAGTGGTAACGGAAAACAGATGCGCGGCCCGATTCCGGAAGGCATGTGGGGCTACGATGCGACGGCAATGCAATACAACCATGACGAAACGAAAGCCAAAGCCGAATGGGATAAAGTGA
>CAUYUB010000609.1:0-1104 GCA_963575685.1 Gammaproteobacteria bacterium
CGAACAGCACGTCACGACCCTCACCGCCGGAGATGCTGTCAGCGCCGCTGGAACCGGTGACGGTGTCATCGCCGGCGCCGGCATTCACAACCTCAATACCACTGAGCGTGTCGGTACCTTCGGTTGAGCCAGTGGCTGTGCCGGTGGCGAGATTGATGGTGGAGCTGTCCCCGCCGAACGTGACGCTATCGGTGCCATCACCACCACTCAGTGTATCGTTGCCGGCACCACCGAACAGCACGTCACGACCCTCACCGCCGGAGATGCTGTCAGCGCCGCTGGAACCAGTGACGGTGTCATCGCCGGCGCCGGCATTCACAGCCTCAATACCACTGAGAGTATCGGTACCCTCGGTTGAGCCAGTGGCCGTGCCGGTCGAGAGATCTATGGTGGAGTTATCGCCACCAAACGTGACGGTATCCGTGCCATCTCCACCCGTCAGGGTGTCGTCACCGGTACCTCCAATGAGGGTATCGGAACCCGAACCACCATCTAGGCTATCGTCATCCGCACCGCCGTCCAGATTGTCCGCCCCAGTACCGCCATCCAAAGAATCCATACCCGAACCACCGTCGGCAATATCATTGCCGGCACCACCATCAAACCAATCGAACCCCTTACCCAGGTCAGCAATGTCATTTCCGGCACCAAACAGGACTTTGTTATTTCCTTCGTCCTCTGCCGTAGAGTCAAAATTACGACTGTTCGCATCCGTTGAGAAATCCTGGGTGTCTTTGTAGCTAAGGCGATCCCAGGAAATATCCTGGAAGTCAAAATATCCCATATCCACATTGTCCCAAACATCGCTCCCTAAATCATTCCAGTTGACATAATTGATGTCCAATTCCTGATAGGAGGTTGGTTGAAATTCTGTCCACTGAACTTCTCCCCAATCAACGGCATCCCACTGGGTAGTATCGTTGCCAAATTCGTCAAATTGGACATACCCCCAGTTGACATCCTGATACTGGGTTGGATCGGTAAAATCGGTGAAATCGACATAATCCCAGTTAATATCTTGGTACTGGGTCGGGTCGTTACCAAATTCATCAAATTGGACATACCCCCAGTTGACATCCTGATACTGGGTTGGATCGGTAAAAT
>CAUYUB010000610.1:0-17133 GCA_963575685.1 Gammaproteobacteria bacterium
GCGACAACCGGTAGGTCTGGTGGAAATTGAGTATTAACGCCTTAACCCATAATCCTTTTCAATCCGCAATCCCTAGGGGGGGTGGTATGGCAAGTATGCAACCCGGATCTAGTCAGTACTTTATTCCAGAGCCGAGTCCATGGCCGATTATTGCCATGCTTTCGGTGTTTACGATACTCCTTGGTGTGGCACTGGTAGTTAACGGTATCGGGGGAGGGTCATTTGTTCTGTTGGGTGGTCTTTTACTGTTTGCCTATTTGCTGTTTAGCTGGTTTGGCGATGTGGTGAAGGAAAACCTTGCGGGTAATTACAACAAACAAGTAGACCGTTCATTCCGTCAGGGCATGTTGTGGTTTATCGCCTCAGAGGTATTCTTTTTTGCGAGCTTCTTCGGCTCACTTTTTTACATTCGTGCTATTGCGTTGCCCTGGTTGAGTGGAGAGGGTTATCTTGGTGCTACCAAGATGCTCTATAGTCAGTTTGTTTCCCATTGGCCTACCTCAGGACCAGGACAGCTAGGAGGGGAGTTTCATCCCATGGAAGCGTGGGGAATCCCGTCAATCAATACGCTGATCTTATTATCTTCCGGTGCCACGATTACCTGGGCGCACTGGGGATTGAAGATTGAAAAGCACAGCCAGCTGGTGATGGGGTTGATCGCAACAGTTGCCTTGGGCCTCCTCTTCGTCTGTCTCCAAGCGTTTGAATATCACCACGCCTATGAGGAAATGAACCTAACGTTGCGTTCCGGGGTCTATGGTTCGACCTTTTATATGCTGACCGGTTTTCACGGCCTGCATGTAACCATCGGTGCCATTATGCTGATGGCGATTCTCGGTCGTGCCGTCAAGGGTCACTTTAACATCCACAACCATTTTGCCTTTGAGGCGGTTGCCTGGTATTGGCATTTCGTGGACGTGGTGTGGTTGGGGCTTTTCGTTTTTGTCTATTGGATGTAGGAAAAGAGCGACCTAATTTTCCGTTTGGCAAATAAATCCCCCCTTTTTTACTCTCATCGCGTAGAAAGCGATGGGGCGGAAAAAGGGGGGATTTAGTGCGCCATAGAAAATTATTGGTGCTTTTTGGGGACGGTTAACCTAACTCGTGGGGTTGGATTAACCCGGTGAAGTACCCCAAGATCAACAATACGAACAATAACAGGGAGAGTGCGATACGGATCGTCAGTGCTTTAACGACGCGGGTGCGGTCGACAGCGCCATCGTCCTTCGTGAGAAAATACATCCCTTCAATAAGGGATACGACGATGAAGCCGAGTAGAAGGAGGATCGGCAATTTGACAATGATGTTCACGGGACGCCTCGTTTGTTATGTAAGTGAGTAAGGAAGGTTGATTTTCCCGCCGCAGCGGGGCAGCACGGCAATTATACCGCACCTCACATAAGCATAGTCGGTCCATGGCCCTTGGCAAGTACCGTTTTAGATTGGGCATCGCTCCCATCCTTTTTTTATTATTACCGGCCTGCGCCTGTGTGGCTTTAGGCTTCTGGCAGTTGGACCGTGCGGCGCAGAAACGCCAATTGGCTGCCGAACTCGTCTCCCGAGCCCAAGCAGCGCCCCTGGAGATTGGGGATAATCTGATTGAGCCAACGGTTATCCATTATCGTAAAGTCAGTGTTCGCGGTCGTTTCGAGGAGACGGGCCAGATCTTCATCGAAAACCGTCGTTATAATGATAAGGTCGGTTTCTACGCGATTACACCATTACATATTATTGATTCGGAGCGACGCATCCTGGTGAATCGAGGTTGGGTGGCTACCATGGAGGCGGCGTTTGTTCCCACCGAATTGGTGACGGTAAATGGTGTTGCCGAAGTTCCCTCGCCACCGGCGCTGGTATTGCACGGTGGTGACGATGCCGCTAAAGCCTGGGGAAAACGCTGGCCGTATCTGATGCTTCCCTTGTATCGGGCGGTTGCCTCTTATCCGCTACAGTCGATCATCATCCTCCAGGATCCGCAGAATCCGCATGGCTTTGTGCGCAATTGGCCGCATGAATTGCCCAGCGATGTGACGCATATCGGCTATGCCATTCAATGGTTTTCCTTCGCAGTGATAGCACTGGTGTTGTTTGTCCGGTTGTCACTGGTTATTCCCGCGGAGTCGACAGATGAAAGAAGTTAATCAGAGAGGGGAGGGGAGTCCTTCCGGGGCACCTCGTCGCAGTCTTTGGCAGTTGTGGTTGATGCTGATCATTTTTGCGCTGCCGATAATTGCTTCTTGGTTTTTCTATTTTAATCCTCAATTGCTGCCGGCGACTCGAAGTAACCACGGTGAGTTGATCTCGCCGGTGCGTCCCTGGCCGCAGGAACTCAAATTGGTACATAGCAACAACGGGACTCCTTTGGTGCGTACAGCGCTGGAGCGGCACTGGACGCTACTGACGGTAGAGCAATTACCCTGCGCGGAGACCTGCCGGGCGAGGCTAGTACAGATGTCTCAAATCTGGCGTGCACTGGGAGAAGGCCAGCTTGGCGTGGAGCGGATGGTGGTTTTGGTGGGTGCTCCTGGGGTAGGGGATACTGCATCGAATTTTGAGGGTGCGCGTGGGGTAGTGGCGGATGCCACGGTACTGCCGACCTTGCGTGAGCTGTTCGGGTCTACCGATTTCTGGAACCATCTCTACCTTGTGGATCCGATGGGAAATTTGATGATGCGCTATCCTGTTGATGCCCCCTCAAAGAACGTGCTCAAGGACTTGGAGCATCTACTGAAATCCTCTAAGCACTAAATCGTGCCAAGGGTATGGGATTTCCCCAAGTTCCATTCTACTGCGGACACTTCGATTGAGATCCTGCGACGAGGGATAAGTGGTAATCTGGGCCGTTTTGAGTTGTGGGCGGATAACCTTTTCTAGGTCACCAAAGACACATTATGGCCACCGTTGATATATCCTTGACAAAAACTGAACAGAAGACTTTGTTTGCATCTTGGCGGCGATATTACGAGCTGACCAAGCCGAAGGTGGTCATGCTGATCTTGTTCACCACCCTGGTAGGGATGTTGCTCGCCACGCCGGGAATTACACCGTGGCAACCATTGGTTTTGGGTCTCCTCGGGATCGGTATGTCGGCGGCAGCGGGGGCCGTGGTGAATCAAGTAGTTGACCAATATATTGATGCCCTTATGGAGCGAACGCGCGGGCGTCCTTTTCCGAGCGGGAGGATGGATACTCCCCATGCCATCGGTTTCGCAGTGTTTTTGGCGGCAACGGCGATGGTGATCTTGACGGTGTGGGTGAATGTTCTCACTGCAGTACTCACCTTTACCGCCTTTATCGGCTATGCCGTCATCTATACGGTATTTCTCAAGCGCCATACGCCCCAGAACATCGTTTGGGGAGGATTGGCGGGGGCGTTGCCACCGCTCTTGGGGTGGACTGCGATCACCGGTGAGGTGCATACCTATGGACTGTTATTAGTCCTGCTGATTTTCGTCTGGACGCCACCTCATTTTTGGGCACTGGCGATCAAGCGTCGGGAAGAGTATGCGCGTGCCAATATTCCGATGTTGCCGGTAACGCATGGCATTCCCTTTACCAAGCACCAGATTTTTGTCTACACCCTGATGTTGCTGGCAGTATCGCTGATGCCTTTTGCAACCCATATGAGCGGGTTATTTTATCTAGTGGTAGCGGTGGTATTGGGGTTGGGTTTTGTCTATCACGCGTGGCGTCTGCTCTACAGCGAGGGAGATGGTTGGGCGATGCGTACTTTCGCCTACTCGATTATCTATCTCACCTCCATCTTCGCAGCATTACTCATTGATCATTACCTGTAGGTATCCTCTGGAGAAAATCCCCTGCGGTTGAGTAAACCGCGGGGATTTTCGCTGAAGGAGGTTTTTTACCAGCGGGGTGCCCGCGGATGGCGTAAGGCATAGACGACGGCGACTACGAATAGGATCCCCCCGATGATGGCCAGGAGGCCGCCGAGTCCCATTACCCCCATTGCCACCTTGGCACTCAGCGTATCGAGCCCCTGGGCCGCACCTGCAGTTTTCCGCTGGATCCCCATCGCCCCGGAAGCAGCAAGCCCCCCAACATGCAGCAACTGTCCTACCGCGTAGACCCACGGTTGAATGGTCGCAAGGTGTGATGGTGGTGGTGAGAATCCCAGCAGCGGGAGCAGATGGTAGCTCAGCCCCATTAGTGCCAGTGTTACCCCGACGATGGAGCCGTGATAGTGTGCGGGAATAATGGTATTGAGGCCGGAGATCACCCAGCCCAGCACACCACCGACGCTAAATAGGAGGAGTGAGGCAGTAAGCGCTGCGTACAACGGTCGTTCGTCACTGGACAGTTCGCCACGTTGCTTCACAAGTCCGTAGAATACTATTATTCCAATGGGAATTGCCGCAAGACCTCCCCCATGTCGCATCAGGGTCATAAAGGCGCTGTGTGCCTGCGGGGAATCGACGGCATAGAGAGAGTAGAGCACGGGTACAATGAGGATCGGTAATACGCCAAGGATGAGCAATCCTTGCAGTGCCCGTATTGATACCCGTAGCGTTATCCCCAACCCGGCGGCAAGACCGAGCCACGCGGCTACCATCAGCTGGCTGTAGGCGAACTGGATGGTATGGCCGCCACCCCAGAACAGGAACTCGAAATAGGCTTGGCCTTCCCAGCGCGTCAGGTGAATCCAGGTCCAGGTCAATGCAAGGAGGGCGGTAAGTGTTGCAACGGCGGCCGTGAGGGCTGCCAGCCGGTCGGGTCGTATCCAATCGGTGTGCGTGGTGGTCTGGCGCAAGGCCAGCAATGCCTGGAATAGTATCCCTGTTGCGAACAAGAAGATCCCGCCAAAGAATAGGGGATGACGTAACACCGGTACGTAGTTATTCAGAAACGGCTCACTGAACCCAGCGAACGGGGTAAGCGCGACCGCGAGGCAGCCGAGGGTGGCAAACACCAATGCCAAGCGGTGAAGGAAGGTAATTTCGCGTTCTCCCAGGCTCCAGAGCACACCGCCGAAGGCGAGGAACCAGATCAGTACCGATTGATCGACGTGTACAATCAAGGCAGTACGGAAGAAATCGGTGGTTGGGAACAGGGCCGAGAGCCCTGGGGTGCGGGCTAAGACCAAAAGGATGGCAAATACCCCAGCAATCGCCAGCGCGGTGATGCCGAGTACCAGCCAGCCAAGTGCCAGTGTGCGGGCGGAAGGAGGAATCGTTGTCGTCCGCAGGGCCGATGGGTAGGTGGAGGAGGTGGGCGGATTGCTGGGTTCTATCATAATGTCTTGATTTTCCCTTGGATTTCGTGTTGCTCGGCGGGAGGAGAACGAGAGAATGGCATGCATAGTGGGTGAAGGGTGAAATGGTGGCGCGCGCGGAGAGCACGCAGCCGTTATTTTAACCGCTTTTTAATAGAAACTTGGAAGTTCTCTATAATGTACTGCCGAAGTTAGCCGGTACGTCCTTTATCAGCATTGGGAACCATCGCCATAGAGATTTATACATCAAAGATGTTGATTGATTTCTAACGTTTTTGGAAATTCGCTGGGGCGTTGATTTGACAAAAAAGCCGCTCGGACGTTACGATAACTTAAGGTCTAACCCGAGAAAAAGACTAGATAAAATTTTCCGTTGCGGTGACTGACCGCAATCGATAAAACAGGGTCCTGCTGGTTCAACATTTTAAACCGAACCTGGGGCAAGTTTACTTTCATTGAGACTCTTTATACCCTATGAATAAAATCGGTTTTGCTCGTTTCACCGCCTTCGTCACGGTCTTGGCGTTGTGCGTGATTGTTTTCGGGGCCTATGTCCGGCTCTCCGATGCTGGGCTGGGGTGCCCGGATTGGCCCGGTTGTTATGGGCAATTGGTTGCTCCAACCTCCCAGACGGCGATTGATAAGGCAAATGAGGTCCACCCGGCGCGTCCGGTCCATACCGCTAAGGCCTGGAAGGAGATGGTGCATCGCTACCTTGCCGGCAGCTTGGGATTGGCCATCGTTGCGGTTGCTGCGATTGGTTGGATGGGGCGACGGCATGGCCTTCCCGTTGCGTTGCCGACGGCGTTGGTTGTTTTGGTGGTCTTTCAAGCCTTGCTCGGGATGTGGACCGTGACCTTGTTGGTCAACCCCGCGATTGTCACTTTACACCTAGCCGGTGGTCTGACCACTCTGGCCCTGTCTTGGTGGTTGAGTCTTCGCGAGGGGAGATGGTTGGGGTCATCCCCGGTGCAGTTTGCTTACCTGCGGCCTTGGGTGATTGGTGGTTTGGGATTGCTTATGGCTCAGCTGCTGTTGGGGGGGTGGACCAGTACCAACTACGCGGCGATGGCCTGTCCTGAATTTCCGACCTGTCATAGTAATTCGTGGTGGCCGGCAGCCAATTTTGCGGAGGGATTTACCCTATGGCGGCCATTTGGGGTCAATTACGAATTTGGGGTATTGGATAGTCCGGCGCGGACGGCCATTCACCTTGCACATCGATTCGGCGCCCTGACGGTGCTGCTTTACATCACTGTGCTCGCTATCATGGTCATGCGCGCGGCCCGTTTGCCGGTGCATCAGCGCCTAGGGGGCGGGATGTTGCTAATCCTCTTTGTGCAGATTGGTCTTGGTATTACCAATGTGGTTGCTTCCTTACCGTTGGCGGTTGCGGTTGCGCACAATGGTGGTGCAGCGTTGCTATTGCTGGCGATGGTCAGCCTGTTCCACTTGACGTCACGCACGGGTATCCACTCGCAAGGGGAGCAGCCGGAGTGAAAGGGATTCGTTTTATATCGGTAGCCGTAGCGGTATTGGCGCTCGTGGCGGGAGTCTGGTTGAGCAGTACCCGGCTGATGATGCAGGGAAATGCCCCAGTGGTTCCGCAAGCTTCCCCTACGCGATCGCAAGTGGGCACGTTGCTTTCGCCGCCGCGGGCATTGAGTGATTTTGCGCTCACGGATACCGCGGGTGCTCCGTTTACACGCCAATCGCTACGAGGACATTGGACGCTGCTGGCGTTTGGTTATACCACTTGTCCCGATGTCTGTCCGACGATTCTCCATACCTTTGCTGATATCCAAAAGCGTCTGCAAGAGCGGAAACTCAGCGATGCGATGCCGCGTTTTGTCTTTGTTTCGGTGGACCCGGAGCGTGATGATTTGGTGCGTTTGAAGGGATATCTGAGTTATTTCAGTCCCACCTTTTTGGGTGCTACCGGTCCCCATCCCGCGTTGCAAACGCTCACCAGTCAGCTCGGTATTCTCTATCAACGGACGGGCCAAGACGCAGGGTATCTGGTGGATCACTCGGCCACGATCCTTCTTTTAGACCCACAGGTACGGCTCAAAGCGTTGTTTAGTGCGCCTCACCAAGCCGAGGTGTTGGTCGGGGATCTTCTGGATATATTGGGGAAGAACTGATTAGATTATTGCGTCCTCGCCTCCGCCCGAACATTGGCTTGGGTAGAGATTGAACTGCACCTATACGAAAGTATAGGCACCATAGCCGACCACTCGATCCCGGCTACCTGCGGTATCTCCCGAATTGCGTAGGTCCAATGTTCGCGTGGACATTTTGCGGCGGCGTGCGACGGTCAACAATCCGTTGATGGGATTGCGCCCACAGGCATGTTCGTAATGAATCGCCTCGGGCATCAACTCTTCAATAGCGTGGGAGGTAGCAGTATCAAGGCGGCGGGCGGTCTCGTAGTCGTGGTAATGGCTCAGGTCCGAACTGACCACGATGAGGGTTTCTGGTCCGCCCCAGAGCCGTTCGAGTACCGCCGCGACGGCTTCGGGAGAGGCGTCCCCCACCACCAGAGGTACTAGGGTAAATTCCCCCAAGACCTCTTGTAGGAAGGGAAGGTGGACCTCCAGACTGTGCTCAAGGGCATGGGCTTGGTCCAAGATCAGCACCTGAGACAGTCCGGCCAGGGACTCACGGGCCGTTGGATCCACGGCGACCTTGCCGAGCGGCGTGACGAAAAAGGCAGCGCTGGATAAAGCCAAACCCAAAAAACCCACCCGGTGAGATGGCCCTAAAAGGACGACACGTTTGATAGTGTCCCGGGCTCGCATGAGCGGCGCATAGGCGGTTGCGGCGATTGGGCCGGAATATATATAGCCGGCATGGGGGGCAATCAATGCCTTCGGTATTGTTGTCGAGGGTTCCGCCTCTTGCAGAAAACCGACGACCATGGCATGTAATTCCCGAGGATCGGCGGGATAAAACAGACCAGCAACAGCAGGGAGACGTAGACTACCCATCGGTCACTCCTTCGACGGCAGTGTAACCGTCTCACCCGTCCCCCTGATGTTTTTAGGCATAAAAGAAAAATCATTTTATGTTTTTCTTTACGACTAAAATGAATGGGCCGATTTATTTCTACGGCGCATCAAGGAGAGGGAACCAAACGATGACACGGACAGGGCCGCCATTTTTTTAGAGGATAGGACTATCTGTTTGGGTCCTGCACCTACGAGGAGGGACAGGTTATGAACCACATTATCACGGATACCGTACCCACGCGGTACTGGCAAACCCGCGAGGACGAACGGGTGCAATGCACGCTGTGTCCCCGTGAATGTGTCCTCCATGAGGGGCAGCAGGGGCTGTGCTTCGTGCGGGCCAACCACGGGGGACGCGTCGTCCTCACTACCTACGGCCGTTCCAGCGGCTTCTGCATCGACCCCATCGAAAAAAAACCCCTCCACCATTTTCTACCGGGGACGCCGATTCTGTCCTTCGGTACGGCGGGTTGCAACCTTACCTGCAAGTTTTGCCAAAACTGGGACATCAGCAAATCACGGGAAATGGATACCCTGGCCGACGCCGCTACTCCCGAGATCATCGCCCGCACGGCAAAGCGCTTGGGCTGCCGGAGCGTAGCGTATACCTACAACGATCCGGTCATCTTCCATGAGTATGCCATTGATGTGGCCGCGGCCTGCCATGCGCTAGGCATCCGTTCGGTAGCGGTGACCGCGGGCTACGTCAATCCCGAACCCCGTGCGGAGTTCTATCGCCACATGGATGCTGCCAATGTCGACCTCAAGAGTTTTACCGAGAGTTTCTACCATCGCCTCACTGGCGGCCACCTGCAACCGGTGCTGGAGACACTGAAATACCTGAAACATGAAACTTCAGTCTGGTTTGAGATTACTACCCTGCTTATCCCCGGCGAGAATGACTCGGTACCGGAGATCGAAGGACTGACCATGTGGGTAAGGGAACACCTGGGAGTAGATGTTCCCCTCCATTTTAGTGCCTTTCATCCTTCCTGGAAGATGCAGGACAAGCCGCCCACTCCACCCAAGATTCTGTTCCGTGCCCGCGATATCGCCCGTCGCAACGGACTGCGTTATGTCTATGCCGGTAACGTCCTCGACCAGGAAAGTGGGTCTAGCTACTGCCATCACTGCAACCAATGCCTCATCGGTCGTAGCGGGTATCAACTCTCTACCTGGAACCTGACCGCGGATGGTTGTTGCAACCGCTGCCGCACTCCCTGCGCGGGGGTCTTCGAGCCTCATCACGGCAATTGGGGATCTCGACGCCAGCCAGTGTACCTAAAAAACGTTGGAATCTAGCAGTACCTCACTCCAAACGCGATCTGCCCATGGGTACGGCACGCAATATTTACCGGCAGGCCGGATGGCCTTGGAAATAGGAGAAGATCATGTTTTATCCCCTGTATGTGCATTACGAGGAAGGCAGCGCCTACGGTGGAACCTTCCCTGACTTCCCAGGATGCTTCACCGCTGCCGACGAATTGGCAGACCTACCCAGGCTTAATTCAGTTTATTCAAAACGTCTTTGAGTTTCTGAATGTCTTCAGGATTCAACCCACGCAAACGTTCTTCTGGTTGCAACCCACGCAAACGCTCCTCTGGCGCAAAGCGTTTAAGTATCTCCTCCATCTCCTCTTGGCTCAGGTGACTGATTACTCGTTGGCGACTCTCGCGAACGTAATCATCCATTGTGTAGGACATGTTTGGTGACTCCAGGTGGTGGCGTAAATATAAATCGTAAAGCAGAGCCTTAACTTCAGGACTATGCGCACGATAATGTTTCATTCCATGCTGGATCTGTTCCATCCGTGTACTGAACAATTCCCAGGGAGCATTGTGTGGCTCCTGGGAAATGCGACTAAGCACGATCAGTCGGATAGTACCCCAACGAAGATTGTAAACACCTCTCCATTAAATCCATAGTCTGCGCATCTCGTCAGCGGCTGGATCTGTGCTCAATATTCTCCTTTTCTTCAATCCAAATTAGTTCTCCATTGTCCATATCCAGGAGGCTCAGGGTGAGCCGATAATACTGCTCTTTTATATCGTACTTTTTAGTAGGTGTATCGTAGACAACCCCAATCAGACGATAATTGGTTGCCTTAAGTTTGCTGAATCTGTGGGCTGGTGGGTGACCATTATCTTGGCGGTGAGAGCTCTCCCCCCCTTTAATTCTTTCTCCCTTGTCGTCATTATTATCAGCAACCAAACGCACTTTTCCGGAGCTGGTGAGCTGCGTACGAATCTGATCACTGATGGCTTTGGTATCGAGGTGCGTATTGGTTTTATCATTAATCTCGCCAAAGGCAACGAGGGGCTGGCTATAACCAATCGCGTGGCTTTTCAGAAGCGCATCCACTAAATTATTCACGACCGTTTTGAGATCGATGGGGAAAATATAGTCGATTGCAGCAGGCGTGGTAGTTTCTGATTGGGTATCAGATTCAGATGTGGTGGCACACCCACCCATGAGGAGGGTAAGCGCTATCACTACGAGCTGCCCAAGGTACTTACACTTACTCATTAACTGTTTCCTAATGCGGTCATGATCTTATGAACTTAAAAAACCAGAGAAATAGAACTCACCGGGAACTCCCATTAGAGGGAGTCTCGGTGAATTTACGGTATTCCTACTCTACCTGAGAGACATCCCGCACCGCTCCACGCGCGGCGGAGGTGGTCATTGCGGCATAGGCGCGTAGGGCCGCAGAGATTAAACGCTTGCGGTCGGTAGGTTTCCATGCGGTTGTCCCTTTGGCTTCCATGGCGGTACGCCGGCGTGTCAATTCTTCCGTAGCGACGACCACCCGCAGAATGCGGTTGGGGATGTCGATCTCGATGAGGTCGCCTTCTTCCAATAGCGCAATGGTGCCGCCTTCTGCAGCCTCCGGCGAGATATGGCCGATGGACAATCCCGAGGTACCGCCGGAGAATCGCCCATCGGTAATGAGTGCGCAGGCTTTACCTAGTCCCTTGGATTTCAGGTAACTGGTGGGATAGAGCATCTCCTGCATTCCGGGTCCGCCGCGTGGGCCCTCGTAACGAATGACGACCACATCTCCGGGTTTTATGCGATCTCCCAGGATTCCCTCTACTGCCGCTTCCTGACTTTCGAAGATACGGGCCGGACCGGTAAAGACCAAACAACTTGGGTCTACGCCGGCAGTCTTTACGATGCAGCCGTCCTCGGCCAAATTACCGTAGAGCACCGCCAAGCCGCCATCCCGGCTGTAGGCATGGGCCAGATCGCGGATGCAGCCGGCCGTGCGGTCAAGGTCCAAGTCGGGCCAACGACGGTTTTGACTGAACGCGGACTGAGTAGGTACCCCGCCAGGAGCGGCAAGATAGCGTTGGCGCACCGTATCCTCTTGGGTCCGCATCACATCCCAACGGTTGAGGGCTTCGCCCAGAGTCGGGGCGTAGACCGTATTTACCTCTCGATGGACAAGCCCAGCGCGGTCCAATTCCGCCAGGATGCCGATAACACCTCCAGCGCGGTGGACATCTTCCAGGTGGTAGAGCGGTGTGGATGGCGCGACCTTGCATAGGTGCGGGACCTTACGCGAGAGGCGGTCGATGTCGGCCATGGTGAAGTTCACCCCGGCCTCTTGCGCGGAGGCGAGGAGATGAAGCACGGTGTTGGTGGATCCGCCCATGGCGATATCCAGAGTCATGGCGTTTTCGAAGGCCCGGAAATCGGCAATGGTACGCGGCAGTGCGGAAGCATCGTTGTGTTCGTACCAACGGCGGGCAAGGGCTACGATCGAACGTCCGGCTTCCAGGAACAGCTCCCGGCGTTCGGCATGGGTGGCAAGCAGCGAACCATTGCCGGGGAGCGCCATTCCGAACGCTTCTACCAAACAGTTCATGGAGTTGGCGGTGAACATCCCGGAGCAAGAGCCACAGGTGGGACAGGCGGAACGTTCGTAGACGACGGTCTCGGCCTCACTAATTGCCGGATCGGCGGCGGCGACCATGGCATCGACCAGATCGAGGTGCAGCACCTTGCCGCGGACCTCCGCCTTGCCTGCCTCCATGGGTCCCCCGGAGACAAAAATCGTAGGGATATTCAGCCGTAATGACGCCATCAGCATCCCTGGGGTGATCTTGTCGCAATTAGAGATGCACACCAGGGCATCCGCGCAGTGGGCATTGGCCATATACTCTACCGCGTCGGCGATCAGCTCCCGAGAGGGTAGGGAGTAGAGCATCCCGCCGTGACCCATGGCGATACCGTCATCCACGGCGATGGTGTTGAACTCCTTACCTACTCCCCCGGCACGTTCGATCTCCGCGACCACCAGTTGGCCGAGGTCCTTGAGGTGGACATGACCGGGTACGAACTGGGTGAAGGAGTTGGCCACGGCAATGATAGGCTTACCGAAGTCGGCATCGGTCATGCCGGTGGCACGCCATAGGGCGCGAGCGCCAGCCATGTGGCGGCCGTGGGTGGTGGTACGAGAGCGATACGCGGGCATGTAAGACCTCGGTGATTGCAAAGGCCAATTCCCCCGGAAAAAGGGACCTGACCGGTTATATGATTTCTTAATTTTGCCAACTACGATGACCTTACGCTATTCCCCCCGTGACGACAGAATGCGCCGACTCATCGCCCAGGAGGCGGCACGCCTTATGGAAGAAGAGGGCATCTCAGATCATTATGCGGCTAAGCGCAAGGCAGCGGAACGTCTAGGCGCTCCAGAAACACGAAATCTGCCCCGTAACACTGAAGTGGAGGAGGCCCGTAGCGAATTTCTACGCCTGTTCCAAGCCGATACGGCACCCGGGCGGCTACGCACCCTACGTGAAGCGGCACTGCGAGCGATGGAATTATTGGCACGCTTCCAGCCGCGTTTGGTGGGTCCGATACTGTCCGGAGCGGTAGGGATATATTCCGACATCGAACTCCATTTGTTTGCGGAAACTCCGGAGGAGGTTAGTCTGTTTCTGGATGAATATCGCATTCCCTATGAACAGGAAGAACGTCGGATCCGAGTGGAACGCTACTGCTTCCCGTCTATGGTTTTCGCGCGGGTGATTTGACCGTAAACCTGACCGTATTCCCTTCCGATGGACTACGTCAGCCGCCCCTAAGCCCAGTGGATGGACGCCCGGAACGGCGGGCAAGTATCACGGCAGTACGCGAATTGATGGAAAATCCTTAACCTCCTTGCCACCAAATAACCTTACTGACACACCGCATCTTACTACCTTTTGCTACTTATGATGACCTATCCCAACATCGATCCGATTGCCCTCCGGCTGGGCCCGCTTGCTATCCATTGGTATGGATTAATGTACATTGTAGGATTCGGTGCAGCCTGGTGGTTGGGACGCCGACGTGCCCTTCGTTCCGAAATTCCACTGACCCAAGAACAGGTATCCGACGTAATCTTTTGGGGAGCCTTTGGCGCAGTACTGGGAGGACGTTTGGGTTATATCTTATTCTACGATCTGACGAACTATCTTGCCGATCCCGCGGCCATGGTTCAAGTCTGGCGGGGAGGGATGTCCTTCCATGGCGGATTGTTGGGCGTCTTATTGTCGCTCTGGTTTTATCAACGCAGCCACCACATCGGTTTCTTTCATCTGACCGATTTCATCGCGCCATTGGTACCGATCGGCCTTGGGGCAGGGCGCATCGGCAATTTTATCAATGGTGAGCTTTTCGGTAGGCCAACGGATTTACCATGGGGAATGATCTTTCCCTATGGTGGCCCCCTGCCACGCCATCCGTCTCAACTCTACGAAGCAACCCTCGAAGGAGTGTTGCTGTTGGTCATTCTCTGGATATATTCTCGGAAGCCCCGCCCGACCATGGCCGTTTCCGGTATGTTTTTGCTCTGGTACGGCATCTTCCGTTTTGCCGTGGAATTTGCACGTCAACCGGACCCGCAGATCGGCTACCTTGCCTGGAATTGGCTGACGATGGGCCAAGTCCTCTCTCTGCCGATGACCCTTATGGGTATCGGACTACTGTGGTGGGCATACCATACATCCGCCGATACATCGACCAAACCCTAAAACAAAGAACACTTGAAGATTACATCAAAACACTAAAAGATTTTTCTTTTTAAATTAAAAGAAAAGTCTTTTAGTGGTTTGATTTTTATTTTGATCTTTATTGTTTTGACCTGAGGAATGTTTCATTATGACGCAGCGATTCATTGAGCGGTTACAACAGTGCGTGTTGCTTTGTGACGGTGGCACCGGGACCCTGATCCAGGCCAAAACTTGGGACTTGGAAAAGGATTTCATGGGCCTCGAAAACTGTTCTGAGGTTTTGGTCTTAACCCGGCCGGATTTCATTGAAGAGGTCCATCGGGCCTATTTTGAGGCTGGCGCCGACTGCGTCGAGACCAACACCTTCGGGGCCAATCGTGTCGTATTGGCGGAATTCGGCCTGGAACAGCGGAGCTACGAGATTAACCATCGTGCCGCAACCATTGCCCGGATCATTGCCAGCCAATTTTCTACCGCAGAGCAACCGCGCTATGTTTTGGGTTCGATGGGACCGGGGACCAAACTACCGAGTCTCGGGCATATCGATTATGACACCCTCGAAGCGTCCTATACCGAGCAGGCCCGCGGGCTACTGGATGGCGGCGTAGATGCCCTGCTCCTGGAAACGCATCAGGATCTGCTCACCCTCAAGGCGGGCATCAACGGTTGTCGGGAGGCACGACGCCTAAGCGGTCGGGAAGAGGTTGCCATTCTGGCCCAGGTGACGGTCGAGAGCACCGGCACTTTGTTGGTGGGTTCCGACCTCAACGCGGCGGTGATTACCCTCGCCGCCATGGGAGTAAACGGCATCGGCATCAACTGTGCCACCGGTCCCGCTGAAATGGCGGAGCATGTCAAAACGCTGGGAGAAAGTTGGCCGGGACTGATTTCAGTGATGCCCAACGCCGGCCTGCCCTTGCTGGTGGACGGACGCACCGAATATCCGTTGGGGCCACAGGAACTGGCCTATTGGCAGGGCCGTTTTGTCAACGAAGACGGGGTTAATCTCATCGGTGGCTGTTGCGGCACGACACCTGCCCACATTGCTGCCCTGCGGGCCATGCTCGACGCTCGCCCCAATCCTGCCCCGAAACCCCGTACCGTCACGCTTACCGCCGCCGTCGCCTCCCTTTACAGTGCCGTACCACTGCGCCAGGAGAACGCCATCTTTGCGATTGGAGAGCGCTCCAATGCCAACGGCTCCAAAAAATTCCGGGAATTGCTCAATGTCGAGGATTGGGATGCCCTAACTGCCCTCGGCCGTGAACAGGTCAAAGAGGGATCTCATGCCTTGGACGTATGTGTGGCCTACGTCGGTCGGCCGGAAATTGCCGATATGAAGCAGGTCATTACCCGCTACCGCAGTCAGGTGACGGTACCGCTGGTGATTGATTCCACTGAGGTGGGGGTGATCGAATCCGCCCTCAAACTCATCGGCGGCAAACCCATCATCAACTCCATCAATTTTGAAGACGGCGAGGAAAAATCAGCGCGTATCCTACGGTTGGCCCGCCGCTTCGGTGCGGCGGTAGTAGCGCTCACGATTGACGAGCAGGGCATGGCCAAGGAAGCCGAACACAAACTGGAGATTGCGCGCCGTCTCTATCATTTCGCCGTCGATCATCATGGCCTGCCGCCCGGCGACCTCCTTTTTGATCCGCTCACGTTTACGATCTGTACTGGCATGGAAGAAGACCGCCGCCATGCCATCAATACCTTGGATGCCATCGCAGCCATTCGAGCAGAAATGCCGGACTGTCAGGTGATGCTTGGGCTATCCAATGTCTCTTTCGGATTGAAACCCGCAGCGCGGGCGGTGCTCAATTCTGTATTCCTGCATCATGCCGTGGCGCGAGGAATGACCTCAGCGATCATCCATGTCTCCAAAATTGAACCCCTGCACCGCATCGATTCGCTCCATCGCGAAGCTGCCGAAGATCTAATTTTCAACCGCAGCCAAGACGGACGAGATCCCTTACTACACTTCATCGGACTGTTTAAGGATGCTGGGGCTAAAGAGACCCGTAAGGTACGTTCCACGCGCGTGGAAGAGGCCCTCAAGCAGCGCATCGTGGATGGGGATCGTAAAGGCCTGGAGCAGGATCTGGAACGGGCGCTGGAGAAATACCCCCCCCTGGAGATTATCAACACCCTGCTGCTGGACGGGATGCGCGTGGTAGGGGAACTCTTCGGCAGCGGCCAGATGCAATTGCCCTTCGTATTACAATCCGCCGAGACCATGAAGGCGGCAGTGGCCTATTTGGAGCGATTCATGGAAAAAACCGCGGGCGCGGCGAAAGGAACTCTGGTGCTTGCTACGGTCAAGGGCGATGTCCACGATATTGGCAAGAATCTGGTGGATATCATTCTCACCAATAACGGCTACAAAGTGATCAATTTGGGGATCAAACAACCCCTCCATTCCATCCTGGATGCCTATACTACCCACCGTGCCGATGCTATCGGGATGTCGGGATTGCTCGTCAAATCGACGGTGATCATGAAAGAAAACCTGGAAGAAATGGCCCGTCTTGGTATCAGCGCCCCAGTATTGTTGGGAGGGGCAGCCCTTACCCGCCGCTATGTGGAGCAGGATTGCCGTGCCGCCTCTCCCTTATCCGACGCTGTACACTATGCCAAGGATGCCTTTGCGGGCTTGCATCTGATGGACACCATTATGGCCGCTAAGACCAACGTTCGTTAAACGAGGAGGTTTTATCCATGGCCTATCCGAGACCAGGGCCTATTCTTGGAATGCTCGAAACCCTCATCGCCAGACCTCCGCTGGCGACGCTGGTGGTGGGGATTTCCATCCTGTTATTGCAGTCGGCCATCCATTGGCTGGCAGGTTTCTGGCCGGCGGTTAGAATCTTTAAGTACGTTGTT
>CAUYUB010000611.1:0-1104 GCA_963575685.1 Gammaproteobacteria bacterium
CAAACGGCGGGCACTTGGACTACGAAATCCGATGGGAGCAAGTAAGCTGATATGACCGCCCTCTACACAGGGGCTGTCCTCCCGGTGGTGACGGTCGCAATGACCCTCGACGGTACGACCACGACCGCTGTACTCAAAAGCTATCAGAACATGCTTGGGAGTCGGCCTGCGAAGGTTGTCGTTGATTTCCCTTCTAGCTACTTTACTGAACTGAGTAGCTATATCGGCAAGGCAATCACGCTATCCATACGCGGCGCGCAAATCTTTACTGGAACGGTGACTGGCCAGCGCAAGGGGCTCGACATGCTCCTGACATTGACGGCGACTGACGCGCGGTCCAAGATGGACAATGAGTATATGGGCTTTCGTCACCTCGGAACCGATGGTCTTCCGTACTACGGCGCGGAATTCATCTTCAACGAATTCCCTGAAGGAAACCTATGGGGCACGACCGGCTTCGACACCGTGAATACTCCCAAGTTTATTCAGGAAAGCGAAGAAGCCTACGATTGCGATACAGATAACGTAGCTCGGTGGCGTTACGGCGACATCATCGCGTGGGTATGGACGAACTACGTTACGCCTGCTTCCGCCATAGCGATGCCGACGCTGAACAAGACTACGTTCCCCCGCCTCGCAGATGAAGCCCCGCGTACGGCTTGTTTCGGTCGCCCTGTCGGCAAGTTTCTCGACGAACTATTCGCGGCTGTAGGCTTGAACTATTCCTTTATCAACGGGACCGTGACCCTGCTGGATGGAACGACGAATAGCGGCACATTTACGATGAAGTTCAACCTGCCGCCTGCTGCGATAAAGAACGCATCGCTCTACGATAGCGACCATCCTCACCAGTTCGACGTTGAGAAATCCATCGAGGACTACGTCACGCACTTGGACATTATCGGCGCGCGCGAACACGTCGAGGTGAACTTCGATACGACCGTCAAGATAGAAGGCGGGATTCCCGCCATTGATGTTACCGACTGGGAATCGGTTGCGCCGAGATACCCGATGGGGTGCGGTAGTTCGCTCGAGTCTTCGAGGTGGGGTTTCTGGACTAACATGAACAACGAGCAAGTCCAGTACCTTACCGCACAGTCCACG
>CAUYUB010000612.1:0-1104 GCA_963575685.1 Gammaproteobacteria bacterium
CGTTTTCGGCAACCAAGTGCTGACATTGCGTTCCATATCTCCGTGCAGGCGGTTCAAGTCGATACTCAGCCCGGCCAGTTTGGGTTCGACCACGCGTTTGAGCAAGTCTTGCAATTGGCTGATGTTGACCTGGTGGCCTTGCTGGTCGTAAGCCGTCGCTTGGGTGACAGGGAGACTTAAGACACTATGGTCGGCATTTAAGGTCGGTTTTTGTAAGGTTTCCAACACACCTTGCCACTTTAACACCGTCACGCACTGGCCGCCCAGTTTAGTGCCAAACTGCACTTGCACATCATTTGTCAGGCGGATTTGTTCGGCTTGGCCGTTTATTTTTAGATTGGCGAGTTTGAGGTAACTGCATTTTGAGCCGTCTTGCCACAGGTCGGCGGTGTGTTCTGCACCTGTGTAGAGGCTATTGGTGACCAGTTTGGCGATCAAACCGTAATCAAGCTGCAAAGGTAAGTTGAGCGCTTGGGCTTGGCTTATCGGGCTAAAGGTGCCGAATAAGGCTAAGGCCACGGCGGATAAAGCGAATTTCATAACGTCTTCCTTAAGGATAGGGAGGGGGTGATTAGTATCGGGCAACCGTCTGAACCTACTCTGAATTAACGGTTAGGTAGGGGTAAGCAGAGATAATGTTTGCCGTAGTTTCATTATCCGGCATAGAATGCCAAACTTTTACTTTTTTAGGAATTTACCCATGTCAGACCTTACCGCAGATAGTATTTGGTTCAGAACCGCCGAAGCGACAGTGTTTTCCAGCGACGGCCAAGGCACCGATGCGATGCCGGAAATTTTGATCGGCAACGTTAAAGGCCCGGCTGGCCAAGCTTTCGCCAATCTGATGGGACAAACCGAAGGCCATACGCGAATGTTTGCCATCCGCGCCTGTAACCAACACGTCCGCCCGGCGACCATGATTGTGCCGAAAGTGACCCTTAAGTCAGCGGCCTACGTTAACTTGTTCGGCGGCCCCGTGCAATCGGCCATTGCTGATGCGGTATTGGACAGCGTTATTGCCGGAGTTATCCCGAAAGAATGGGCAAATGATTTGTGTATCGTCGCGATGGTGTGGATTGCTCCTGAATGTGCGACTAATCCAGA
>CAUYUB010000613.1:0-1101 GCA_963575685.1 Gammaproteobacteria bacterium
GAACTTTTCGATCGACGGGTCGTCGCTCTCGACTTGAATCAGACCCACACTATCAGTCTATTCGGCGTGCAGGGGGGTGGTAAGAGTTACACCCTTGGAATGGTGATGGAAATGGCTTCCCTGCGCATACCCGGCATCAATCTGCTGCCGGAACCCCTGGCGACGGTGATCTTTCACTACAGCCCGACCATGGACTACAAACCCGAGTTCACCTCGATGGTAGAGGCAAACACGGTAGAGGAGCAGGTGCGCCAATTGCGGGAGACCTACGGTGCAAACCCCCGAGCGTTAGCCGATGTGGTGCTGCTTTGCCCCGCTGACAAATTGGAGGAGCGACAAGCAGAGTATCCTTCCATCCAGGTGCTGCCGCTGAAATTCGCAGCATCCGAACTTAAGGCCCCTCACTGGAAGTTCCTCATGGGAGCGGTGGGTAATCAAGCAACTTACATCCGCCAAGTCATGCGCATCATGAGGTCAATGCGTGATCACATCACTCTGGAGGGGCTACGTATCGGGATAGAGGAATCCACCATTCCGGATCACCTAAAAGTTTTGGCGCGGGAGCGGCTGGAACAGGCTGCTGAATTCATCGATGATAGTGCCACCCTAAACTCGGTGGTACGCCCAGGGCGGTTAGTGATCGTCGATCTACGCGACGAATTCATCGAAAAGGACCAAGCCCTCGGTCTCTTCGTGGTCCTGCTCCAACTCTTTGCCGATGCAAGAGTCGAGGGGCGCGCCTTCAATAAACTCGTAGTATTCGATGAGGCCCACAAATATATCGAAAGTCCTGACTTAGTAGCCGGCCTCATCGAGGTAGTGCGCGAGATGCGTCATAAGGGAGTGAGCATTCTGGTCGCCAGCCAGGACCCGCCCTCCGTCCCAGTCAGTCTGATCGAACTTTCCAGCCAGATCATCCTGCACAAATTCAACTCCCCCGCTTGGCTCAAACATATCCAGAAGGCCAATGCCTCCCTCTCCAATCTGACTCCCGAACGCATGGCCCAACTCAAGGCCGGCGAAGCCTTCGTCTGGTCCAGCAAAGCCAGCGACGATGCGTTTTCCAAGGGGGCGATGAAACTCCGTTGCCGTCCGCGGGTG
>CAUYUB010000614.1:0-1101 GCA_963575685.1 Gammaproteobacteria bacterium
CTGCGGCGGTTGGTCGAGTTTCATATCGAACAAGGAACCGACGCCATTATTGCGGTGGGTACCACTGGGGAATCGCCTACGCTTACTATGGAAGAGCACGGTGAGGTCATCCGCGTGGTAGTGGCGCAGTGTCGGGGCCGCGTTCCGGTCATTGCCGGCACCGGCTCCAACTCTACCCGCGAGGCCATCGAACTGACTCAGTTCGCATGGGAGGTGCGGGCCGATGCCTGCCTGTTGGTGACCCCTTACTACAACAAGCCAACCCAGGAAGGGCTATATCAGCATTTCAAGGCCTGTGCCGAGGCTGTCCCGGTTCCTCAAATCCTTTACAACGTCCCTGGTCGCACCGCCGTGGACCTGCTGCCCGAAACGGTAGAGCGCCTCTCCCATATTTCCAACATTGTCGGCATCAAGGAAGCTACCGGGAAGCTGGAACGGGTTACCGAGATCCTGGAACGTTGCGGCGACCGCCTGGAGATCTACAGTGGCGACGATGCGACCGCCCGGGAGGCCATCCTGCTGGGGGCCAAGGGCGATATCTCCGTGACGGCGAACGTTGCGCCCCGATTGATGCACGAGATGTGTACCCTCGCTCTCGCCGGAGATCGCGAGCATGCCGTTGCCATCGATACCCGGCTCACGCTGTTGCACAAAAATTTATTCGTCGAAGCGAATCCGATCCCGGTCAAGTGGGCGCTCCATCAGCAAGGACGCATCCCACCGGGCATCCGCCTACCGCTCACCCCGCTCTCCGAGCGTCACCATGAAACCGTCCGGTCCGCGCTACATGCGGCTGGCGTGCTTTGACTGGAAAATCCCCATGTTCCGCGCTACTCCCCTTCGGGCCCTTTTCCTGTTGTGGCTCGCGATTTGTTTTGCCGCATGCAGCACCCTCAAAGAAACCTTTTCTGATAAACGGGTGGAATACGAAAAGGCCACTACCCTTCCTTCCCTAGAGATCCCACCCGAGCTCGCCACCCCTGCCACAGACGAGGAGATGGCGCTCCCCGGCACGCGTCCCCGCAGTCCTACCCCTACCCGTTACTCCGACTACACCACCGGTGCGGCTGAACGTAACGCTGCTGCGACTACGGCTACGGG
>CAUYUB010000615.1:0-1099 GCA_963575685.1 Gammaproteobacteria bacterium
TCGTTGATGGCGATGAGTCGGATCTCCTCCGTGGTGGTCCCCCAGATTGCGTCACGGCCCGCGAAGGGGGCGAAAAATTCTCGCAGTACCAGGTTGTTCTCTTTCTGCCCCTCATCCTGGCTACCATCGTAGTTGATACGGTAGCGTCGCCCGTCCAGCGCCAGCAGGCTGCCGTTCGGTAGGTCGTGATCCACCGTGCCGCCACGCTGCGCCACCTCGCGCTCCAGGCGTTGTAGGAAGGCGGTTTTGCCGTCTCCGGCGTTGCCGGTGATCAACACCAGCCGGAATTCCCCCGCCAGCACTGCCGGCAGCAGCTCACGGTCGAGTGCCGTCTCGACATAGACCGACTCGCCCCAGACATCCATACCGCGGGTACCGGCGTTGCTGCGGCGGCTTTGGCTGTAGAGGGTCAACAAATGGGTGACGAAAGGATTGGCATTGGGATGTGCATCGGTGAGGGCCGCGAAACCCGCCCCTCCTACCGCGCCCACCGGAACCGTGGCCGGAAGTGGACGGCGGGCATGACGGATCTCCTGCAAAGCGGCACGAAATTCATAGGCCGAGGTGAAGCGGTCAGCGCGATGTGGGGCGATGGCCTTGAGCACTACCTTCACCAGTTCCGGCGCCAGGTCGGCATAGCCCGACAGTTCGCGGGGATCGGGGGCGTTTTGGTTGAGCGGTGGTACGGCGCTATCCCAGGGGTAGCGTCCCGTCAGCGCCTCGTAGAGGGTCAACCCCAAGGCGTAGAGGTCCCGGTCCGTCAGTGCCCCGTTCTGCATCGGTGCCTCGCGGTCAAAGTCCGGCGGCAGATAGCGCCCTGATCCGCCCCCCCGTGCCTCGCGCTCGCCGATCCGCACCGCGACGTTGAAGTCGATAATCTTGGCCCCTTTCGGGGTCCACAGCAGATTGTGGGGTTTGATGTCGCAGTGGCGAGAACCGTTGGCGTGTAGATGCGCGAGCCCTTCGGCCACCTGCTTGCCCAGCTCCAGGGCATCCTCCGGACCCAGCAGCCGTTTCTCGATCATGTCGGCCACGTCGGTCCCTTCCACGTATTCGAAGACCAGGTAGGGGATGTCCCGCCCCGGCAGCATCTCGCCGT
>CAUYUB010000616.1:0-1098 GCA_963575685.1 Gammaproteobacteria bacterium
GATCTACACTAATTTTCTAACTTTCGTGTCTCGAAATCATTGACACATTCCGCAGGCGCTCGCGGCTGGCGGCGGCCAGGGCATACAGCCCATCTGCCTGGACCGCAATCTGAACGCGCAACCCTTCAACGCGCGACGCATAGGAGCTTTGGATTGCCGAGATTTCGTCGTCCTGCTCCCTGAGCAGTACCGACAATTCCCGCTGGAGTGCCCCGAGAGCGGTCATGGTTTGGTTTAGGGTGAAACGGATAGGATCTTCCACATCGCTCATAAGATGATTCCTCTGGTTAATCAAAACATTTTGCGCAGGGATAGAACGTCCCAGGCACCGTTTCGACGGGAGCTGGATAGGTTCCCGGCGCACAACAAACCTCTTGAAAATCAATCCCCCGGTCACGAAAGCGTTCGTAAATTTCGATAATTCCAATCGCTACCAGAATAATAATAACGGGGACATCGATTACGTAGATGGTCCAGGTTGCAATATCAAAATCGGGCATGACTCCTCCTACTCTCTTTCGGTCCAGGTTACCCGGCAGCCTTCGACGGTGGCCTGGTAACACACAAAACTCTCGTCCCTGTCTTTAAAACAATTGTACGCAACCCCCGGTAACAGTTTTCCGTCCTCAGGCCTAATAAGGATCTCCGGGATATCGCTGTGCATATAGAGCTTTACCAAGTACACATTTATCCCTTTAACGTCCACCAATTGGATCAACGCTTTGCGCGCCTTATCCAATTTAGCAATCATCGGTTTTTTGACGCGGAAACGCAAGTTCATATCTTCTCCTCCTCAGGTTGGTGGTTGTCGATAGCTTTGAGGAGGTCTTTCGACGGGCGGAATTGGCACTTGGGGCGCTTACCCACCCAGACCTTTTCCCCGGTACGCGGATTGCGACCCGTGCGACCAGAGCGCATTCCTGGGGTGAGGATGCCGAAGTCCTCCAGCCTGACCTTCTTGTGTTGCGCGAGGTTCTTTCCAATCAACGCTATGGTTAGCTTGACGTGAGTTTTTGCTTGGCTATAGGGAATATCAAGTAACTCGAGGCCTCCCGGTTCGTGCGAACGTTGCTCGACCAGATACTCCACGGTGCGGTC
>CAUYUB010000617.1:0-1098 GCA_963575685.1 Gammaproteobacteria bacterium
TGATCGTGTGATCGACCGAGGCGTCGGACCCTGGGTCGCCCCTGGCTCCGGTCTCTCCTGCCGCCCCATCCTCGCCATCGATTCCAGCTGGGCCAGCCGGACCTGGCGGCGTGTTGACCGTCACATTAACCGTCTGGTCATTGCTCTGCGTTACGTCCCCTCCGTGATTGCCCCATCCGTTTGCGTATGCCGCCACCGAAAACATTAAGATAATTCCTATCGTTTTCATTTTGTTTCTCCCCTCGCGTTTATTATAAACAACCTTGTCTTTAACGTCTGTATCTCGTTGGCCAGCTTATGCAGAGCCTCGCTGTATGCCTTGCAATGCTCGATTAAGACTTTCCGACTCATGTCCTCGTATTCGTATGCCATCTCCGGCATAAGACCCCCTATGCTCTTTGATGTACAGTATGTGCTGTCGCCATTGAAACGGTAAAACCCGATAACGCTTCGGAACTTTGTGGATCTTGTGCGCCACGATAAACGTTTCCCCTGGAAAGTACTTGTCCAAAAACGTTTTCAGCTCGCGGTACTCCGCCAGAAATTGGCGGGATGTCATGTCGATCCTTCCCGTAAAATGGATGTTGGCCGGAGGTATCGCCAGCGCGCAAACCAGGAAAACCTCGGCGATCATTTCGCCCTCCATGCCCTTATCATCTCTTCGACTTTGGGATTCGGTAGGCCATCGATAAATTGCGCCATCGCGTCGCCGGCCTTGGCCTTGCCATGCCAATACTGGTTTTCTTTGTCACACATAGACAGAGCCATTTCGAGAGTCTTTATCCGACTCAAGAGATTGTCAATGTGCGCCAAGAGAAACGCGCCGTCCCAATTCCGCGCATCATCTCGCAGGGCTTCCCATTTCACAACCTGCGACCGGATCTGCGCCAGGCGGTCTTGCGTGTACTCTTCGACGGTCATAACTTAGATATCCTGTTCGGCCACAACAGATCCTTGAAAAACTCAATGAACGCGGATGCAATCAGAAACGGAATCATCACCAAGAGGATCGATCCTCCCAACACACACCTTCCCGACGGAAAGCACAACTTCACGATCATTAAGGTTGTGGGGGAAACCCCTTGGGAACGCCTACGG
>CAUYUB010000618.1:0-1096 GCA_963575685.1 Gammaproteobacteria bacterium
ATCATTGATGAGGGAACGCCAGCGGAACTTCTGGCGCGCTACGATCGTTCCACCCTGGAAGAGGTGTTCCTCCACCTCGCCCGCCGTTCCGACGGGCACACGGCATGAACAATACGGTGTTCTCTCCCCACCGGGTAGCCGCCATGGTGCTGCGCTATGTCTATGTATTACGGAGTTCCTGGCCACGGCTATTGGAATTGACCTACTGGCCGACGGTGCAGATGGTGCTCTGGGGTTTCATCAGCCAGTTCATGGCCGCCAACAGTACCTGGGTCGCCCAAGCTACTGGCGTCTTCCTGGCAGCGGTGTTGCTGTGGGAGGTATTGTTTCGGGGACAGCTCGGGGTCTCTTTGCCATTCTTTGAGGAGATGTACTCGCGCAACCTTGGGCACCTATTTGTAACCCCGCTACGACCCTACGAATTGATTTGCGCCCTGACAGTGATCAGCCTGATTCGGACCTGCATTGGGGAGGGTATGGCGTCGTTATTGGCGATTCTCTTCTATCACTACTCGATATTTGACCTGGGTCTGCCACTGGTGGCTTTTTTACCAACCTGCTGGTCATGGGATGGACGATTGGATTATTGGTGGCATCGTTGGTCTTGCGCTATGGCTTGGGGGCGGAGAGTCTGGCCTGGGTGGCGGTTTTCGCCATTGCGCCCGTGACTGGGATCTACTATCCGGTGAGCGTCCTCCCGAATTGGTTGCAAACCATTGCTGCGGGACTGCCCTCTTCCCACGTTTTTGAGGGGATGCGGGCCTTGCTTTTCACTCACCACTTTCGTATCGATCTATTGCTCTACGCGGTATTCCTCAATCTGTTCTATTTTGGAATCGGTGTAGCGGTATTTCTGGCTGCCTTCCATGCGGCCCGTATCCGAGGGTTGCTGTTGCAGCAGGGGGAGTGACCTTGAAGCGCTGCACTGGGTGCGGCGCTTCAAGGGGTTGGATGGGAGGAAATGGAGACGAATCGTTATTCAGATAGGCGGTTGGCCAGATAAACCTGCACGGCTTCTCTGCCACCTTGGACTAAGGCATCCATACGTTCCGTGGTCATATCAAATTCTGTCGTACCATAGCCCTTGGCTGGTAAG
>CAUYUB010000619.1:0-1096 GCA_963575685.1 Gammaproteobacteria bacterium
TCTTCAGCACCGTGACCGCACCATTTCCATCGACGAATTCAATACGCCCTTCGCCGGCAGCAGCGGCGGAAACGGTAGCGGATTGTTCGTTAGACCGGAAATCGCCGCTGCTCATGGTGGCAACATGGGTCTTGGAATCAGGACCCCATTTCCCCATGGAATGGGGATTTTTCTTGGCGTATTGACCGAGGCACCGATGATGACCGAAAACAGGCGCGCATACCACGGCAGATTACGTGCGGTGGTACGCGTGATCTTCTTGCATATCAAGGCACTCCAGCAAATCGTGGTAGTAATGGCGGCAACCACTGCATCCGCGGTCGGGTGTCCTTCCAGCGTCTTGAGATAATCCACGAAGGCCGATTTGGCACCACGCGCCGCCAGACCCGCCAACATTGCTTCCGCTTTGGGATCCGCCGTAACGCCGACCAACCGCTTCAATTGCTGGGCACTCGGCCGAATGGCGGAGAAATCAAAACCCACTTGATCACCGCTATGCAGTCCGGCGTGACCGAACAGCTCGATCAAAACATCAGCAGCAGCACGAGCGGCATCCACTCGGGCGGGGCCAACCGCGGCGCAGGCGGCAGAAAGCACCGTATTGGGAGAATTATCAGCAGCCCGCACGACATCTGCGACATTGATGATGGGATCGCCGTACAGATTGATCGCACCAGCAATCGCGACGTTGAATAAGGCATTATCGTTGTCGTCGTTGTGCTCGTGGGTCAGGGCCAGGCAGTAATTGGATTCCAACGGATAGCGGGCAGTTTCTAGAATGGATACGCCGCTGACCTTGGTCACTTGGGTCTTGGCATCCATAAGCGAGCTACCCGAACGGTCCTTCATCGGTTCACGCGGGAAGATGGCACCAACCTGCTTAGTCAATTCCGCGATCTGGTCACGATAGGGTTGAATGGGCTCGACCAGCGGAATAGCCAATTCCTTCGGTAAAGGCAATCCTTGGTTATCGCCGAACCACGGTTTAAGCGTCAGATCACCCTCGGGCGCAAAATCCGGCGCAACCCCATTGAGCTTCATCACGGCGGTCATCGCCTCCGGGATGTGCGCAATATTGGTCACCACCGCACCACGC
>CAUYUB010000620.1:0-1095 GCA_963575685.1 Gammaproteobacteria bacterium
GGTGACGGTGAGCGCGCCGGAAACGGTAAGATTTTTTGGAGCCGTAGCTGTACCGATATTCGTATTAACGGTTACACGCCTTAAGCAATCCGAACAGTTGTCCCACGCAAATACTTGTCCATAAAAAGAAACTGCCAGGACAAGGCCTGCAATTAAAATTGATAGCTTTTTCATTGTATTGCTCCTGTCCTGACAGTTTATATTCTTATTTACTCAAGCGATTCCTGGAATGCGAAGTTAATATCGACCGTAGCCGTCCCGGCATTCGCCTCAACACATTTAAACCGGATCCACGGAGCCAGCCTGATGCTCCAGATCCTCCACGTTGTTCCCGCGGTAACGGCGTTAGCCATTTCTCCGGCTGCTGTCCCGTCTTCATCCACCGGGTCATACCAGGTCCCGGGCTCGCCGGTCAACGATAACTGCTGCGTGATTGTCACTGTCCCGGCCCCGGCAACCGTAAGAAGACAGGTGGCCTGGCCATAAAACCGGTTCATTTTCGTGGATTCAGTATAGCCTGTCGCGGCCTGTGCCAGAGAGACCTGCGCCAACTGCTTATTTGTGATGATCATTTTACGTCCTTTCTACTTATCTTTTCTAAGGTTCTCTATCGACTTTGGATCTCTCGGCCGCAGGATCCTCTGGATCGCCACGTACCGCTGAATTCTCGCCTGATTTCTATTGCCCCACTCCATGTGCTTCCTGACGGCCCCGGGGTTCCTGGCCGGATGCCGCATCTCATCGCGCGTTGGCATACCTTCCGCGATCTGTGCTTCCAGCTCGCCCTCTTCCCTCACCAACTTGTCCTGCTCTGTTGCCTTTGGCTTTGGCGCCGTCCCGTCCCCGATCGCCGCATTGATCCTCGCGATCTCGCGCTTGATCTTCCCAACGTCCACCTGTGAACCGGCGGTTCCCACCCCGGCCCCGCCATCGATCTCTTTCAGCGCGGTCTCAAGTTCGTGTTTCTCCTCCTTGAGCGAGTCCTGCTCCGACTGGCTCAGATACTGCTTCTTCATCGTCCCTTTTCCTCTGACCATGGCTCTTCCTCGTTCTTTCTTGCAGTTCTTCTGCATTTACGACAGGTGGCCGCGAAAG
>CAUYUB010000621.1:0-17074 GCA_963575685.1 Gammaproteobacteria bacterium
CTGCCGTTGATGAGTTATGGCGGTTCCAGCGTCACGATCACCTGTATGTCGATGGCCCTATTGTTGCGTGTCGCTGGGGAATTGGGTCTGGCGAATCAGGGATATCGAACCGTGAGGCGGGGGGCAGTAGCGTGAATGATGTAATCTCTTCCCAACCCCAATCTACCAATCGGTCACGGGTAAAGCGGGTCTTGGTGATGGCTGGCGGTACGGGTGGTCATGTCTTTCCGGCTTTGGCGGTGGCGGGAGAGTTGCGCACGTTAGGGATTGAGGTGGTATGGATGGGCACCCGTGCCGGTTTGGAGGCGCGCCTTGTGCCGGAGGCGGGGTATCCCATGGAGTGGGTAACGGTAACCGGACTGCGCGGCAAAGGCCCGATGAGTTGGGTGGCTGCGCCTTGGCGTCTGGTTCGGGCGTTGGGGGAGGCCTTGGCGGCGGTACGTCGGGTGGCCCCTGACGTAGTTCTGGGCATGGGTGGTTTCGCGACTGGCCCGGGCGGTTTGGCGGCGTGGCTGTTGCGGCGGCCGTTGGTGATCCACGAGCAAAATTCGGTGGCCGGACTCACCAACCGTTTGCTGGCACGTCTGGCGCGGCGAGTGTTGGAGGCATTTCCTGATACCTTTCCACCCGGATTGGGCGCCGTGGCTACCGGCAATCCGATTCGCCCCGAGATTGCGGCCTTAGCGACCAAACCGCAAGGCGAGGACTCTACTCAGGAGGAAGCGGCGGGCGAGGAGGTTGGAGGGAGACCGTGGCGTCTGTTGGTGTTGGGGGGGAGTCAGGGGGCTGCGGCCCTCAATGCGGTGTTACCCGCGGCCTTGGCGCGTTTACCGGCTCAGGTACGGCCCGAGGTTTGGCACCAAAGCGGGGCGCGCCTACTGGAACAGACCCAAGTCGCCTACCGCGAGGCGGGCGTGATGGGTCGGATCGAGCCGTTTATTGCTGACATGGCGGTGGCTTATCGGTGGGCGGAGTTGGTGGTGTGTCGAGCCGGGGCCTTGACTGTTGCGGAAGTCGCGGCGGCAGGGGTGGCGGCGGTATTGGTGCCCTATCCCTACGCTGTCGATGATCACCAGACCTACAATGCCCGCCTTTTGGTCAATGCCGGAGCGGCAATATTACTGCCCCAGCGTGAACTGAGTCCCGAGCGTTTAGCGGAGATGCTAACCACCTTTGGGGAAGACCCAGAGCGTTTGCGCACCATGGGGTGCTCCGCCCATACCGTCGCCCGACCTGCCGCCACTGCCGAGGTGGTCGCGCGGGTGTTGGTGGCGGGGCGTGGATTACAAAAACAGACCAAACCGAGTGATGACGTGGATGCCACGAAAGATCAGGGATAAGTCACGAAAAAGCCAGAATCGGCTGCCATAAATCAGCAATTCCTAGGTTTCCGCTCTACCAAACGGGGGTTACGCGATGACTGGAAAAGAGGTCGAATTGCCGTTGTCGGCGCCCCCCGCCATGGGGCGGATCCGTGCGATCCATTTTGTGGGGATCGGTGGGGTCGGTATGGGTGGCATTGCCGAGGTGTTGCTCAACCTGGGCTACCGGGTAAGTGGTTCCGACCTCAAGGAAAATGCCATGACCCGCCACCTGACTGCGCTCGGCGCACGGGTTGGGGTAGGCCATGCTGCGGAGCGGGTAGCGGAGGCTGATGTCGTCGTTGTTTCGAGTGCGGTGTGTCCTGACAATCCTGAAGTGGTGGAAGCGCGGGCGCGTCGCATCCCACTGGTGCCGCGGGCGGAGATGTTGGCGGAGTTGATGCGCTTCCGCATGGCATCGCGGTAGCGGGTACTCATGGCAAAACGACAACTACGAGTTTGATCGCCTCGATTTTGGCGCGGGAGGGCTTGATCCTACTTTTGTCATCGGAGGCCGACTCAACAGTGTTGGTACCAACGCACGGTTGGGGGCCGGTCATTATCTGGTGGCCGAGGCCGATGAGAGTGACGCCTCGTTTCTCTACCTCACGCCGATGATGGCGGTGGTCACCAATATCGACGCCGACCACATGGAGACCTACGGCGGCGATTTTAGTCGGTTGCGTCATACCTTCGTGGAATTCCTCCACCACCTACCTTTCTATGGTTTGGCAGTGTTGTGTGTGGATGATCCGGGGGTGCGCGGCATTCTGGCCGAGGTCACGCGTCCGGTGCTTACCTATGGCCTGGATGACAGCGCCGATCTGTGGGCCAAAAACATACGTCAGGAGGGTACCAAAACCCGTTTTCAGGTGCTGCGTCGAGACAGCGGGTCGTGGCTGGAGATAACGCTCAACCTCCCCGGTCGCCACAACGTGTTGAACGCCTTGGCGGCGATCGCCGTGGCCCATGAGGTGGGAGTGGCGGATGCCGCCATCGGTGCTGCTCTGGCCTCTTTTGATGGCATCGGGCGGCGTTTTCAGATGTACGGAGAATTGGTCACACCAACCGGTAAGGTATTGCTCATCGACGACTATGGCCACCACCCTCGGGAAATGGCCGCGACGATCGCGGCGATTCGCGGCGGTTGGTTGGAGAGGCGGTTGGTGGTGGTCTTTCAGCCCCATCGCTATACCCGTACCCGCGACCTGTTCGAGGATTTCGCCGCGGTACTCTCCGAGGTGGATGCTTTGGTACTTACCGAGGTCTACTCCGCTGGAGAGGCTGCTATCCCCGGAGCGGATGGCCGCACTTTATCGCGAGCGGTGCGGTCTCGCGGTTACGTGGACCCGGTCTTCGTCGAGCGAGTGACTGACCTGCCTGCCGCCCTGGAAGGGGTACTGCGGGAGGGCGATGTTCTGCTCACCCTCGGGGCAGGGGACATTGGTGCGGTGGCGGCGGGTCTGGCGGCACGCTGGATAGCGGAGAGCTGACCATGTCTTCTCTGGAGCAACGCCCCCTACGCGGAGAGCTACGCCGTAACGAACCCCTCTCCGGCTATACCACGTGGCGTGTGGGTGGACCGGCCGATCAACTCTATTCCCCCGCTGATGTCGCTGATTTGGCGGCTTTTATGGCCCAGTTGCCGGAGGATGAGCCTCTGCTCTGGCTGGGGTTGGGAAGCAACTTGTTGGTGCGTGATGCCGGTTTCCGCGGCACGGTGATTGCCTTACATGGGGCGTTGGCGGAGGTGGAACGGCTGTCTGGGTCACGGGTACAGGCGGGTGCCGGGGTGGCCTGCGCCCGACTCGCGCGTCTCTTGGTCCGTCAACAATTGACCGGAGGCGAGTTTTTGGGGGGGATTCCGGGGACGTTGGGTGGGGCGTTGGCAATGAACGCAGGGGCTTTTGGTGGCCAGACTTGGGAGTTGGTGGAGGAGGTGACCACCATCGACCGTGTGGGTCGGCTACGTACCCGTACCCCTGCTGATTTCCGGGTGAGTTACCGCGAGGTACGGCCGGCCACGGTCCGTGGGGAGGAGTGGTTCATCGCAGCGATGTTGCATCTCCAGCCGGCCGCCGATGATGCCGGTGCCGAACGAATTCGGACGCTGCTGGAGCGCCGTTCCCGCACCCAACCGATTGGGATGGCCAGCGCTGGTTCCACTTTCCGTAACCCGGAGGGGGATTATGCTGCCCGCCTGATCGAGGCGAGTGGTCTTAAGGGGCTGCGCGAAGGCGGGGCCTGTGTTTCTTCCATGCACGCCAATTTTATTATTAATACCGGCAATGCTACTGCCGCAGATATTGAAAGGCTGATTTATCGTATCCAGTCTCGAGTAGAGGAGTTGCATGGCGTGCATCTGGTAACCGAAATCCATGTGGTTGGAGAGCCTTCCCCCTAATCGGTAGGAATAACAAAAAGGCAAAAATCAAAAACATTTAAAAAATTTTTTCTTTTAAATTTAAAAGAAAATTTTTTAAATGTTTTTGATTTTTGATTTTTGATTTGATTCTGGCCTTGACTTGGTGAACAGAGACATGAGCACTTCCCAATCGACAACTTTAGGGCGCGTCGCAGTATTGATGGGCGGCGAATCGGGTGAGCGTGCGGTATCGCTCAAGAGTGGTGGGGCGGTTTTGGCGGCACTGCTGCGTCGGGGGGTAGATGCGGTAGGCATCGATGTGGGGCGTGACGTACTGGAGAAACTTGCCCAGGGTAATTTCGACCGGGTCTTTATTGCCCTTCATGGTCGGGGCGGAGAGGACGGGACCTTGCAAGGTGCGTTGGAGATGCTGAGATTGCCCTATACCGGCAGTGGAGTGCTGGGATCGGCGTTGGGAATGGACAAATGTCGGGCCAAACAGCTTTGGTCGGGGGTAGGGTTGCCCACCCCGGCGTTTCGGGTACTGACGGCGGAAACGGATTTGGCTGGTGTTGTGGCCGAGTTGGGGCTGCCGCTGGCGGTGAAGCCGTCGCGGGAGGGGTCGAGTCTGGGGGTGACCCGGGTTGACGATCCGGCTGCCTTGGCGGCGGCCTACGCGAAGGCGGTGGCATTGGATCCGGAAGTTATCGCGGAACGTTGGATTGTGGGTCGGGAATATACCGTAGGGCTCCTTGGGGAGGTGGCCTTGCCGGTCATCGAATTGGAGGCCGCGCGGGGTTTTTATGACTACCACGCCAAGTACGAAGCGAACGACACAGTTTACCGTTTACCTTGTGGGCTACCCGAAGCGGAAGAAGCGGTCCTTCAACATTTGGCGGTGCGCGCCTTCGCGGCCCTGGGTTGTGGTGGTTGGGGGCGGGTGGACATCATGCGCGACGCTGCGGGGGCTCCCTGGCTGTTGGAGGTCAACACCGCTCCCGGTATGACCGACCATAGTCTGGTACCGATGGCGGCCCGTGCCGCGGGAATTGACTTCGACGAATTGGTCATCCGTATTTTGGAGACGGCCGGTCATGGCCAAGCCGGTTGAGTGTAGCCCGATGGTGGATGGAGATTGCGGATGATGCCCAGAATCAACGGCATCTATGCACCTCCGCCGCCGGTGCGGAAGAGTTGGAACCCGTTCCGGCGTCGTCAAAACCGTCGCCGCGGATTGAAGGTGATCCTATTGTGGTGGATCCCGTTGGAGCTGGCGCTGGTGGCGCTCGTCACCTGGGGGTTGGATACGGGGGTGCGGATGCTTGCCGATCCCATGACCTTGCCGGTGACGGAGGTCCGGGTAGTTGGAGAACTCCGTCACCTCGACCCCAGTATTTTGGAACAGGCCACGATCCCGGTAGCCACGGGCGGATTCCTGCGCGTAGATATCCGTGAAGTACGTCAGGCGGCCGTGGCCCTGCCCTGGGTAGAAGAGGCCCATGTCCGCCGCTTATGGCCGGACACTTTACGGATCACCGTGATTGAGCAGGTCCCTGCGGCGCGTTGGGTAGCGGGGGGCTTGGTGAACGGACGTGGGGAAATCTTTACCCCTGACCCGTCCACTTATCCCGAGGGGTTACCCAGTCTGGAGGGACCGGAGGGTAGTGCTACGGATATGTTGGGCCATTTGCGTCGTTTGAACCACGTTTTTGAGTCCCTCAAGCTCACCGTGACGGCCCTCCAGGTGGATCAGCGACGGGCTTGGACCATCACCTTGAGCAATGGGATTCAATTATTGCTGGGGAAAAAGGATTTGGATAATCGGTTGGCGCGGTTTATGCGCGTATATCCTTCCGCCTTGGCCTCCCAGGCGGAACGGATCGGGCGCATTGACTTGCGTTATTCAAACGGTTTCGCGGTCGGATGGAAACATGCCGCGTGAGTTGTGATGACTGCCGCAACTATTGGTCTCATTGAAAAATATTATCGGAAATTGATCGTATCCAACTGTCACACCACACGAAGCACAATTTATGTCCAGGAAATCCGAAAAGAAGCTCATCGTCGCCCTTGACGTTGGCACCTCCAAGGTTGCCGCTATCGTCGGAGAGGTGGATGGGGATGGCGCGGTAGAAGTCCTTGGGGTTGGTACGCATCCTTCCCGAGGGCTGCGTAAGGGCGTTGTGGTCAATATCGAATCTACCGTGCAAAGCATCCAGCGCGCGGTAGAAGATGCCGAGTTGAAATCCGGCTGTCAGATTCACTCGGTGTATACCGGGATCACGGGTAGTCATATTCGTAGTTTTAATTCCCACGGGGTGGTGCCCATCCGTGAAAGGGAGGCCACGGCCCTAGATGTGGACCGGGTCATTGATGCCGCCCGGGCGGTTGCAATTCCGGCGGACCAAAAGGTCCTCCAGATCCTCCCGCAGGGATTCATCATCGATAAACAGGAAGGCATCCGTGACCCGATTGGGATGTCCGGGGTGCGCCTGGAGGCGCGGGTCCATATTATTACCGGGGCGGCGAGTGCGGCCGAAAATATTGTCAAGTGTGTGCAACGTTGTAATCTGGAAGTAGATGACGTCATTCTCGATCAGGTAGCATCAAGTTACGCGGTGCTTTCCGAGGATGAAAAAGATTTGGGTGTCTGTTTGGTGGATATCGGCGGGGGAACCACGGACATCGCTGTTTTTACAGATGGTTTTATTCACCATACGGCGGTGATCCCGATTGCTGGCGACCAGGTTACCAATGATATCGCCGTTCACCAACGGACCCCGACCCAGAATGCCGAGGAGATCAAGGTACGTTATGCCTGTGCGTTGGCGAGTTTGGCGGACCCGGAAGATTCGATTGAGGTCCCGAGTGTTGGAGATCGTCCCCCACGGCGTTTGCTTCGCCAGTCCTTAGCGGAAGTTGTCCAGTGGCGGATGGATGAATTGTTACGACTGGTGCAGTCCGAATTGCAACATAGTGGCTTTGAGGACCTCATCCCGGCGGGTTTGGTATTCACCGGAGGGACTTCTCGGATGCAGGGCTTCCTGGAATTGGCCGAACAGATTTTTAAAATGCCGGTGCGTCTGGGGGTACCCCAACAGGTAACCGGTAGTGAGGAGGTTATAGGTAATCCTGCTTATTCAACGGGGATTGGATTGTTGATGTTTGGAGCAGCGGCACGTAATGCAGTTGTCCCCGAACCGAGTGGTCATGTTGGGGTACGTGGGGTATTGCAGCGGATGAAGGGCTGGTTCCAGGGGAATTTCTAACTGAATCTATTTCCCAATTGAAACGGCTTTTATACGGCGAGAGTGAAATGAGGTCCAGCGGAGTCCGTTTGGGCTCTCTCGGTGGCCAAAACCAGATTCCATTACTTGAGGGGGTTATTGAACTATGAAATTTGAATTCACGGATACGTACAACCAAGATGCGGTTATCAAAGTCATGGGCGTGGGCGGTGGTGGCGGCAATGCCGTTCATCATATGTTGACGTCCAATATTGAGGGTGTGGATTTCATCTGTGTGAATACCGACGCCCAGGCGCTCAAAGGGTTGAATAAATCTGAGCGGCTGACCCAGCTCCAGATCGGTGCCAATCTCACCAAGGGTTTGGGGGCAGGGGCTAATCCTGAGGTCGGGCGTCAGGCGGCTGGGGAAGACCGTGAGCGCATCATGGAGATTATTGATGGCGCCGACATGCTCTTCATCACCGCCGGGATGGGGGGGGGGACCGGTACCGGCGCCGCTCCAGTGATGGCCCAACTGGCGCGCGACATGGGCATTCTTACGGTTGCGGTGGTGACCAAGCCCTTCCCCTTTGAGGGACGCAAGCGTATGGAGATCGCCCAGGAAGGGATCCGCCAACTTACCCAGTATGTGGATTCGCTGATTACCATCCCCAACGAGAAGCTCCTCAGCGTACTCGGCAAGGGAGTGAGTCTGCTCGAAGCCTTCAAGGCCGCCAACAATGTCTTGCTCGGGGCCGTGCAGGGCATTGCCGATCTCATCACGTGTCCTGGCCTTATCAACGTGGACTTTGCCGACGTACGTACGGTGATGGCCGAGATGGGGATGGCGATGATGGGCACCGGTCGCGGGACTGGTGAAGATCGTGCCCGTTTGGCGGCGGAGGCAGCGGTAGCGAGTCCGTTGTTGGACGACATCAATCTGCGCGGCGCCCGTGGGGTACTGGTCAACATCACCGCCGGTATGGACCTTTCCATTGGCGAATTCGAGGAAGTGGGCAATATCATCAAGGAATATGCCTCCGATACCGCCACTGTGGTCGTGGGTACCGTGATCGAGCCCGACTTGACCGATGAAATGCGGGTCACGGTGGTAGCCACTGGTCTCGGTCAGGAGGTTGCCAAACCCCATATCGTCGTTGACAACCATGCCCGCGATCGGCACTACGAGCGCCCCGCAGGAGGACGGCGAGTGGCGAACGACCGTCTCAGCGTGGTACACAATGAGGCGCCCAGTACCAACAGTATGGATTATCTGGATATTCCGGCCTTCTTGCGGCGTCAGTCCGACTGAAAACGAACTGGACCATGCACCGTTAATGCCTGTAATGGGCATGGTCCGGTTTTGATTCGTCTAAAGGGCTTCTGAGCTAGGTCTAGAATATGCTAGCATTTCCACCAGGGGGCGTGAACTCTCACTAATGGTGGGGACATAATGATAAAACAACGCACGTTGAAGAACGTGATCCGGGCTACCGGAGTCGGACTACATACCGGGAACAAGGTCTACATGACCTTACGTCCTGCGGCCGCGGATACGGGTATTGTCTTTCGGCGTGTCGATCTGGATGTTCCTATCGAGATTCCTGCACGTAGCGAATATGTCGGTGATGCCCGCTTGTCTACCACGCTGGTGAGAGACGGTGTACGTATCTCTACGGTCGAACATCTGCTGTCGGCGATGGCGGGGTTGGGGATCGACAATGCCTATATCGATCTCAGTGCCCCGGAGGTGCCCATCATGGATGGCAGTGCGGGCCCTTTCGTGTTTCTGATCCAGTCGGCGGGGATCGAGGAACAGAATCGTTCCAAACGCTTCATCCGAATTAAGCGTTCGGTGCGGATTAAGGAGGGGGATAAGTGGGTACGTTTTGATCCCTACGATGGTTTCAAAGTTTCCTTCACCATCGATTTTGATCATCCAGCTTTCCGAGGACGCCACCAAGAGGCGATCGTAGATTTCTCCACCACCTCCTTTGTCAAGGAGGTGAGCCGCGCACGTACCTTCGGATTCATGCGTGACATCGAACGTCTGCGGGAGAATAACTTGGCGTTAGGAGGCAGCCTCGACAATGCTATCGTGGTGGATGACTACCGTGTCCTCAACGAAGATGGTTTGCGTTACGAGGATGAGTTTGTCAAACATAAGGTTTTGGATGCCGTAGGCGACCTTTATCTCCTCGGTCACAGTCTGATCGGGTCTTTCAGTGGTTATAAATCCGGACACGCCCTCAACAACCAATTGTTGCGGGCACTCATCTCCGATATTCGCTCTTGGGAAGTAGTCACCTTCGATGATTCCCATCAAGCACCGCTGGCTTTCCTTCGACCGGCCTTTGGTTGATACGTTGCTGGGGTTTCGGAACTGAAAAGGCCAAAAAGGCAAACCCTAAAAGATTTCTCTTTTACGCATAAAAGAAAAGTCTTTTGGGGTTTGTCTTTTTGGCCTTTTTTCGAGAGCGGGTCTGAGAAGTTTTTGGTGTTGTTTAGGGCTTTTTGTCCAGCCGGGTTTCCTGGTGGGTGAACAGGTTACGAATATTACTTTGGTGGCGCCAGAGGAGGAGTACCGTCATGGCGAGGACGGCGACGATTATCGGCACGGGGACCAGCCACCAGGCATAGAACGGTGCGAGGAGGGCTGCCGCCAGTGCCGAGACCGAGGAGATACGGGTGACGGCAAAGACGACCAGCCAGGTGGCAGCCGCCCCCAAGCCGAGGAGCGGAGCCAGCCCGAGCAGTACCCCGAGCGCGGTAGCTACCCCCTTCCCACCGCGAAAGCCGAAAAAGATCGGGTAGAGGTGGCCAAGAAAGGCAGCGAGTGCGACCAATGCCTGACCCTCGGGGGAGATCCCCAGGGTGCGAGCGAGGATCACTGGCAGCAGGCCCTTGAGGCTGTCACCCAGCAGCGTAAGTGCCGCTGCCTTCTTGTTGCCTAGGCGTAAGACGTTAGTGGCACCGGGATTGCCGGAACCCTGGGTACGGGGGTCGGGCAGTCCCATCAGCCGGGATACGACGATTGCCGTAGCCACCGAGCCGAATAGATAGGCGAGAATAACGAGGAGAGCGGGGAGGAGGATCATGGTGGCTATTGGAACCGACCCACCCCGGAGGGGTCAAGAGGATGGTGTACCGTTCTCCCTATAATTTCACCCGTTTTCAGCATTGATCGTTTCGCTATGAGCGTTTCAGCGGAGTCTTCCATGGATATTATCTTTCTCCATGACCTGCGGATCGAGACCATTATCGGAGTATTCGACTGGGAACGGCAGGTTAGGCAGACCGTGGTCATCGATCTGGACATGGCTGCCGACATCAGGCGCGCCGCCGCTACCGATTGTATTGACGATGCGCTCGATTACAAGGCGGTGGCCAAGCGTCTCATTGCCTTCGTGGAAGGTAGTGAGTTTCAACTCGTGGAAACGTTGGCCGAGCGCATTGCCGCGATCCTCCTTATGGAATTCAGCATTGGTTGGGTGCGGGTGCGGGTCAACAAGCAGGGGGCGGTGCGTGGTGCCAAAGATGTTGGGGTTATCATTGAGCGTGGTCGAGCCTCGTAAATGGTCACTACTTACCTGAGTCTAGGCTCCAATGTCGAACCGCGTCGTCATCTTCCTACGGCGATACGGGAAATGAATACGCACTTTGGTCCCCTACATCTGTCGCCGGTTTATGAGAGTGTAGCAATAGGTTTTAGTGGAGAGCATTTTTTGAACTTGGTTGCGGCCTTTGAGACCGACGCCGAGCCGGCCGTCATCCATTCTCTGTTACGGGCATTGGAGGAGTCTCACGGTCGGGTACGCGGTAGCGCACGTTTTGCCCCGCGGACATTGGATGTTGACCTCATCCTCTACGGCAACTTGGTCAGTGCCGGTCCTCCTGCTTTTCCCCGTGATGAAATCTTACGTTATGCCTTTGTCCTACGTCCCCTCGCCGACCTTGCCCCCGATGTCCGTCATCCCATTACCGGTATGCGCTATGCCGACCTGTGGGCTGGCTTTGATGCCAGCGATCAATCCCTCTGGCAAATCACATTGGATCTAAACTGACATTTTGATATTGGATATTGGTTGATATTATGGAGGTGTGCTATGCAGGCCAGGATCATCACTATCGGTAATTTCCGAGGGGTGCGGTTGCCTAGCGCTATCCTAGAGGCGAGCTGCCTGACCCTCAAACAGGTAGTAGAAATTTCCCAAGACCGTTATACGCGGGGGTACGGATGCCTGTATTTTGCAATTATACCGTTTCTGGGTTGACCCCTTGTAGGGAATGTTTATCCCAAATGGGGGGCGATGATCAGTTATCTTTCACTTGTGTTTGGGGTAAGGTAATGGAGGTGGAGCGGAAGGAAAAGCTAATCTATTTGCAACGCTACTCTTCTGTAAATTTCTTGTAACGATAAAATGCAGTTAAAGGAGTGTATCATCAAGTTGTCAGTCATGGTATGAAATGCGGAGTAAATCCACTGATTATTTTCTTGACGCAGGAAATGTTCAACCTGGCAGAATTTTTGCGAGACAAGGATATATTCCTTGAAAGAGTCGATAAGGCGGTAGTGAAAAAATTTTAGCCCTCTATCGTAAGCTTCCGTGGAGTCAGATAAGATTTCAATAATAACAATAGGGTTCAATAAAATATCGTTGTCGTTGTCTTCAAATAGTTGTTGGTCGCATGATATGATAATATCCGGATAGGTGTATTTCTTGATGGCGGCTATTTTTACCTTCATGTCGCTGAAGTAAATGCTGCATGGAGAGTTTCGTAGCTTTCCGCCTAATTCAATGACTATATTTGATGCAATTTGGTTGTGCTCGCGACTGGAGCCAGCCATTGCATAAATTTCCCCGTTAAGATATTCGCTCTTGAAGTGAGAGGCTCTTTCTTGATTTATATATTGTTCTGGGGTGATGAGTATTTTTTGTTTTGTGAACATGACGGATCCTCGCTTATCAAAAAAATATTGTCATTGTTGCCTGAGTATTTTCAAGCATACGGCCTCACTATAAACAAAATTCAGATTGATGGGTACGAAAGACGCCGGTTTTCGGCTACCCTAGTGGCGATGACCCAACAAGTTCGCATCTTGGTGCATAGCGTCCTATCGGATGGCTTGTTAAGAAGACAGCAAAATACACTCTAAACTGGAGTGTAAAAATGAGGAAGCTTATCCTCAATGTCATTTTTAGCTACGACGATATTATGCACGAAGACAAGATGGTGAGAAAGTGAATCGGAATTGATATGGGGTATCTCCTCCATTTCCGCCTGTTGGTGGTGCGGGCTTTTATTCGAATACTCGGCGGCATTTTTCATTTTGACTAAGGACGAACATGACTCGTGCCAAAACGGTTTATGCCTGTCGGGAGTGTGGGGCAAAGTACCCCAAATGGTCCGGCCAATGTTCCGACTGTGGGGCATGGAACACCCTGGACGAGACCATTGAGGCTCCCGCGTCACCGACCAAATCGTCGCGTTTCGCGGCGACCGGAGTAGGGGAGGGGAACATCCAATCCCTGGCCCAGGTGCAGGTCAGCAGCGAGGTGCGTAGTCCCACCGGACTGGATGAATTGGATCGGGTTTTGGGTGGCGGGTTGGTGGAAGGTTCGGTGGTTCTGATCGGTGGGGATCCGGGGATCGGTAAATCCACTCTGCTGCTCCAAGCCTTGGCGGACCTCCACACCCGCCTGTTGGTGCTCTACGTGACCGGTGAAGAATCTCTACAGCAGGTCTCTTTACGGGCGCGACGGTTGGGGTTGGGGAGGGTGGAACTGCCGGTGCTGGCGGAGACCCGGATTGAGAGCGTACTGGCCGCGGCACGAGCCGCCCAACCGCGGGTGATGGTGATCGATTCGATCCAGACCGTCTATACCGAGTTGTTGCATTCGGCCCCAGGGTCCGTGGCCCAGGTACGGGAGAGCGCAGCCCAACTGGTGCGCTACGCCAAGGGGACGGGCACCGCCTTATTTCTGGTAGGCCATGTGACCAAGGAAGGAACTCTGGCTGGACCGCGGGTCCTGGAGCACATGGTGGATACCGTCCTCTATTTTGAGGGCGACACCGGCAGCACCTTTCGGGTGGTGCGGGCGATTAAAAATCGTTTCGGAGCGGTCAACGAGTTAGGCGTCTTTGCCATGACCGAGCGCGGATTGCGCGGGGTGAGCAATCCATCGGCCATCTTTTTGTCGCGGGGCGAGGAAGAGGCGCCGGGCAGTGTGGTCTTGGTGACTCGGGAGGGGACCCGGCCTTTATTGGTAGAGGTGCAGGCCTTGGTGGACGAGACCCATTCCCCCACGCCACGTCGGGTGTGCCTAGGTCTGGATCCAAGCCGACTGGCCATGTTGTTGGCGGTATTGCACCGCCACTGCGGGATCATTACCTACGACCAAGACGTGTTCGTCAATCTGGTCGGTGGGGTACGGGTCGGCGAGACCGCCGCCGACCTCCCGGTACTGGCTACGGTCCTCTCCAGTTTGCGCAATCGACCCCTGTCGCATCACTTGGTGTTGTTCGGCGAGGTGGGTCTTTCCGGCGAGATTCGACCCGTCCCCGGTGGGCAGGAGCGTCTCCGCGAGGCTGCCAAACATGGTTTCACCCGTGCCATCATTCCCCGCGCCAATGCGCCCAAGAAAGGCCCGGAAGGCATGGAAGTGATACCGGTGCAGCGTTTACAAGAAGCGCTGGATTGTTTGTAAAGGAGACTCCGGCGAGGGCTACTGGGTACCATGTGTGCTGTGGTCAATTGGGGATGAGCCTTCGACCCAAAGTGGCCTTCCATGGATCGAGGCGCTTATTTTCGTAATGAACGATCCGATATTACCATGCTCGACTATAATAGACCCCGGAAACGGACAGTAAAGGCAATAAGCTAATTGCATAACTTGCTGTTCTGAAAGCAAAAATAACCTAGAAAGTCGCTCGGCCAGGCACGTACTCTGGGGTCTATTAAATGGTTTTAGTTTTTAACGCGCGCGTCGGTTAGCTTGTCGTTGAGCCTCCTGCGTCGGCCCAACCGACATTTATGGTAGGTTTTCGATAATGTTTAATCCATAAAAGATAAAAAGATTTTTCTTTTGAGCATAAAAGAAAAATCTTTTTATCTTTTATGGAGTTGGTTTTAATTTTTAATTTAGGAAAACCATGCGTACCCACTCCCCGATTAAGCGTCGTTTTTCCCGTCAGATCCGAGTAGGCCGGGTCCTCGTGGGGGGAGACGCCCCTATCACGGTCCAAAGCATGACCAACACTGAGACCACGGATGTCGCCGCGACGGTGGCCCAAGTCGAGGCCCTGGTTCGAGCGGGTGCGGATATTGTGCGAATTTCAGTGCCCAGTCTGTTGGCAGCGGAATCCTTTGGTCAAATCAAATCACGGGTGGATGTTCCACTCATTGCTGATATTCACTTCGATCACCGCATCGCATTGCGGGTCGCGGAATTGGGCGCCGATTGTCTGCGCATCAATCCCGGCAACATCGGCCGTGAGGATCGGGTACGGGCGGTCGTGGACATGGCCCGAGAGCGCGGCATTTCGATTCGCATTGGAGTCAATTCCGGCTCTCTGGAAAAAGATTTGCAGAAGAAATATGGCGAACCCACCGCATCCGCCTTGGTGGAATCCGCCATGCGCCACATTGATTTTCTGGAACGGTTGGATTTTCCAGACTTCAAGGTGAGTCTCAAATCTTCGGATGTCTTTATGACCATAGAGGCCTACCGGGAACTGGCGCGACGTATTGAGCAACCCCTACATTTAGGCGTTACCGAGGCCGGTGCGGCTCGCGCTGGGTCGGTCAAATCCGCCATTGCCATGGGGATGCTGCTCGCGGAAGGTATCGGCGATACCCTCCGGGTATCACTGGCCGCTGACCCAGTAGAAGAGGTCAAGGTCGGCTTCGATATCCTCAAGAGCCTCCACCTGCGCAGTAAAGGCATCAATCTTATTGCTTGCCCCTCCTGCTCTCGTCAGGAATTCGATGTGATTGCCACGGTGAATGCCCTGGAGGAGCGCCTTGCGGATATCTTGGAACCGCTTGATGTCTCGGTGTTGGGTTGTGTCGTCAATGGTCCGGGCGAGGCTCGGGAGGCGCATGTCGGGGTGGCGGGCGGGACGCCTAACCTGCTCTATATCGGTGGTGTTCCCCACCATAAAGTGGAAAATGCCGAATTGGTGGATGAGTTGGAACGCGCCATCCGTGCACAGATACACCGTACTCATTGAATTCTCATAATCTTTTTTTGAAAGTTTTGATTGCGAGGTGGCGGTTTTGTCGAAATACATCCAATCTATCCGGGGGATGAATGATCTTTTACCGGAACGCTCGCCCTATTGGCAATTCGTAGAGGACACCCTGGTGGGAGTCCTTGAGAGTTATGGCTATGCGGAGGTCCGCACCCCGCTCCTCGAAAAGACTGAGCTTTTCGAGCGTTCCATCGGTGAAGTTACCGATATCGTCGAAAAGGAAATGTACACCTTCGCTGATCGCAACGGTGACCGCCTCACCCTACGCCCGGAAGGAACGGCAGGGTGCGTGCGGGCGGTGATCGAAAATGGATTATTGCGTAACCCCGCCCTGCGTCTATGGTATCTCGGGCCGATGTTCCGGCACGAACGTCCCCAAAAGGGACGGTATCGCCAGTTCCATCAGATTGGGGTGGAGACCTTCGGTTTTCCGGGGCCGGATATCGACATTGAATTGATTCTGATGAGCGCCCGGATGTTACGTGCGCTCGGACTTTCTGATGTGCGTCTGGAGGTCAATTCGCTGGGGACACCAGAGATTCGTGCCCGCTATCGGGACGAATTGGTCGCCTATTTGTCCGCACGGGAAGATGTCCTGGATGAAGATAGTCGTCGGCGTTTAACCGCCAATCCCTTGCGCATCTTGGACAGTAAAAATCCCGAGGTACAGGCTATCGTTGCAGGTGCGCCGCGATTACTCGACGCCTTGGACGAGGGGTCACGTGCCCACTTTGATGCCCTGTGCGCCACCCTGGACGCGGCTGGCCTGTCTTACGTGGTCAATCCGTGCCTGGTGCGGGGGCTGGATTACTACACCCGCACCGTCTTTGAGTGGGTGGCGACGGGCCTAGGTGCCCAGGGAACGGTTTGTGCCGGTGGCCGCTTCGACCACCTGGTCGAGCACCTCGGCGGTCCGGCGACACCCGCGGCCGGTTTTGCGTTGGGCCTGGAGCGCTTGGTCGTTCTGTTGGAGGAGCGTGGTACCATCGCTTCCCGCAGTATCCCCCAGGTCTATATGGTCCATGTCGGAGCGGAGGCGGCACGTTCTGCCCTGGTTTTGGCCGAAAAGCTGCGGGATACCATCGCGGACCTGCGGATTGAGGTCCACTGTGGCGGCGGCGGTCTGAAAGCCCAGTTCCGTCATGCCGACAAGAGCGGCGCCCGTCTTGTTTTGGTCATCGGGGAGACCGAACTTGCCGCAGGGGTCGTAACGGTCAAAGACCTGCGCGGAGATTTGTCCCAGCAAACGGTGTCTCGGACCGACCTAGCTGAATTCTTGGCGCGGATGTTTACCAACCACCATTCGCAAAATTAACTTATTGGAATCATCTGAGGATTAAACGCGTGGACTCTTACGTCACCGAAGACCAACAGGTTGAGGCTATCAGAACGTGGTGGAAAGAGAATGGGGTCAGCGTCATCGTCGGCGCGGCGCTGGGGTTGGCGATGGTCTTCGGGTTCCGTACCTGGAGCGATTGGCGGGCCGGTAAGGCCGAAGCGGCCTCGGAGATCTATCAACAGGTCGAAATCGGGCTGAAGAAAAATCAGGCACTGCTCGTACAACAGGCGGGGACGCGCCTCATGGAGGAATACCCGTCCTCTGTTTATGCCATCCTCGGGGCACTGGCCCAGGCGACGATGATGATGGAAAAGGGCGACCCGGCCGGTGCCCGGGGTCGTTTGGAGTGGGCGATAACGCAGGCGTCGGACCCGCACCTCAAGGGCCTCGCGGAGTTGCGCCTCGGCCGTTTACTCTTGGATCAGGGAGATCCCGCACGGGCGCTGACGTTGAGTGCATCCGCCACACTGGCTGGATTTCAGGCGGAGGCCGATGAGTTGCGAGGCGATGTGCTGCGTAGCCAGGG
>CAUYUB010000622.1:0-1094 GCA_963575685.1 Gammaproteobacteria bacterium
GGAACGCCTACCCGGTAGTCATAACGCACCACCGGGGTGAAATTGAGCACCACCACCACGTACTGCTCACCGTCGCGGCGGAGGAAACTCAACACCGATTGAGCGGCATCGTAGCAATCGATCCACTCAAAGCCGTGCCCCTCGAAATCGTAGCGGTGGAGGGGCGAGGTGTCCCGATAGAGGTGATTGAGGTCGGTTAAGAGCTGCATTACTCCGCGGTGATCGGGATCCTCCAGAAGCGCCCAATCCAAAGGCCGGTCGTGGTCCCATTCCCGCACCTGTCCAAACTCCCCCCCCATGAATAAAAGTTTTTTGCCGGGGTGGGTATAAATCCAGGTATAGAGCAAACGCAGGTTGGCAAAACGTTGCCAGGCATCTCCGGTCATTTTGGTGAGCAGGGAACCCTTGCCGTGTACCACCTCATCATGGGAGAGGGGCAATACGAAGTTCTCCGTGAAGGCATACATCAGACCGAAGGTGAGATTCTGGTGGTGGTAATGGCGGTAGATTGGATCCTGGGAAAAATAATTCAGGGTGTCGTGCATCCAGCCCATATTCCACTTGAGGGTAAAACCCAACCCGCCGAGCCAAGTAGGACGGGAGACCATGGGCCAAGCAGTAGACTCCTCGGCGATCACCATGACTCCGGGGTGACGGCCGTGCAACATGGCGTTTACCTCTCTTAAAAAATCAATCGCTTCCAGATTTTCGCGACCGCCGTGGCGGTTGGGGAGCCACTCGCCGGGCCCCCGTGAATAGTCCAGATAGAGCATTGAGGCCACGGCGTCCACCCGCAACCCATCCAGATGGAATTCTTCTATCCAATATAGAGCACTGGAGAGCAACAGGTTTTTCACCTCGTTGCGACCGTAGTTGAAAATCAATGTTCCCCAATCGCGATGTTCTCCTAAACGCGGGTCTTCGTGTTCATAGAGGGGAGTACCATCAAAACAGGCCAAACCGTGGCGGTCTTTTGGAAAGTGGGCAGGTACCCAGTCTAGAATTACCCCTAATCCATGGCAGTGACAGTAGTCTACGAAATAGCGAAAATCATCTGGGCTGCCGAAGCGACTGGTTGGCGCAAAATAGCCGAG
>CAUYUB010000623.1:0-1094 GCA_963575685.1 Gammaproteobacteria bacterium
ATCGCTGCAACCTTGGGTTTATCCGATCGTCAGATCTGGTGGCGGCAACAGGCCGACACGCTACACGCCAATATTTCCCGTCGGGCTTGGAACGCTGAACTCGGTAGTTTCGTTGCCACTTTCGAGGGCAACACCCTGGATGCTACGCTGCTGTTGCTGCACGAATTGGATTTCCTCGCTACCGACGACCCTCGTTTCGAGGCTACCGTCGTCGCGGTGGGTCGCAATCTCAAACGCGGTGACCTGCTGCTACGCTATGCCACCGAGGATGATTTCGGATTGCCGAAAACGTCCTTCACCATCTGCACGTTTTGGTACATTGAGGCCCTGGCAGCACTGGGACGAAAAGACGAAGCCCGTACCCTATTTGATACAGTGCTAAAACGCCGGTCTGCTCTAGGCCTGCTCTCCGAGGATATCCACCCGGAAACTGGAGAGTTGTGGGGAAACTATCCGCAGACCTATTCGATGGTCGGTTTGATTAACTGCGCCATGCGTCTATCACGGAGTTGGGAAGAAGCATTCTAACGCTCGCCTGGATCAATGGCAGTATCTAACCGAGACCAACGATGACAGAACCTCTCCCCGATCTTACCCGCCATTGGGCGGGAATTTCCGCGCTGGTAGTATTTATCTTAGCCTATGCACTGGTGCTCACCGAAGAGATCTCGCATTTACGCAAATCTAAACCGGTGGTGGTGGCCGCCGGTATCTTGTGGGTGCTCATTGCCGTTGCTTATCGTAAGCTCGGTTTGTCACATGCGGTGGCAGGGGCGTTCCGTCATGTTTTTCTGGAATATGCCGAGCTGATGCTGTTTTTGTTGGTGGCGATGACCTATGTCAATACGCTCGAAGATCGCAACGTCTTCGCCGTCCTTAAAGCGTGGCTGGTTCGTTCGGGATTTAGCTACCGTACCCTATTCTGGATAACCGGGACGCTGGCCTTCTTTATATCACCGATTGCCGACAATCTGACTACAGCGCTGCTGATGTGTGCCGTAGTACTGGCGGTGGGGCGGGACTCGCCACGTTTTGTTGTGCCCTCGTGCATCAGCATCGTTGTCGCCGCCAATGCTGGCGGTGCCTTCAGCCCA
>CAUYUB010000624.1:0-1094 GCA_963575685.1 Gammaproteobacteria bacterium
AATACCAACTCGACCGTGGGCACGTTCTGGCCGGTGGCCTTGAGAATGCGCGACAGGTGGACGGAGAGCCCGTGCTCATTACTTACCAAGCAGGCTGGGGAATCAGTCAGACGCTGGCTGACGTTGACCTCCTTGACCCGATCCCCAAGGCTGTGCCGAATCCGAGTAAGCAAGGGTTGATGCTGCTTGGTGGCCTCCTCCGCCTGTTTCTTTTCCTCCGCGTCGGAAAGTTTGCCGAGGTCCAGCTCGCCGTGGGATACGGATTGGAGCGACTTACCATCGAACTCATGGAGATGGGCCACCAGCCACTCGTCCACCCGGTCAGTGAGCAACAGCACCTCCACTCCCTTACGGCGGAAGACCTCCAGGTGGGGTGAGGAACGTGCGCCAGAAAGGTTGTCGGCGGTCAGGTAGTAGATCTTTTCCTGGTCCGGCTTCATGCGTCCTATGTAATCGGCCAGCGATACATCTTGCACATCGCTGCTGCCGGCCGTGGAGGTAAAGCGCAGGAGTTTGGCGATCCGTTCGCGGTTACTGGCATCCTCCGCCGGTCCTTCCTTGAGGGCGCGGCCGCATTCTTTCCAGAAGGTGGCGTATTTCTCCGGGGAGTCCTTGGCCAGGTCTTCCAGTAGGCCCAACACCTTGTTGGTGGCACCATGGCGCAGGGCATCCACTACCTTGCTGCTCTGGAGGATCTCACGGGAGACGTTGAGGGGCAGGTCGTCGGAGTCCACGACCCCGCGCACAAAACGCAGATAGCTGGGGAGCAGGTCCTTGGCATCGTCCATGATGAACACCCGCCGCACGTAGAGCTTGACGCCATGGCGGCTGTCACGGTCCCACAGGTCGAAGGGCGCCCGGCTGGGTAGGTACAGCAGCAAGGTGTATTCGTATTTGCCCTCGACATGGCTGTGGACCCAGGTCAGTGGGTTTTCATAGTCATGAGCGACGTACTTGTAGAACTCCTGGTATTCCTCTTCCTTGAGTTCCGACTTGGGACGGGTCCACAGCGCGGAAGCGCGATTGACGACGGTACCCTCTTTGTCTTCCTTATCCTCATTATCCTCTTTATCCGCCTTGAGCAGGATGGGGAG
>CAUYUB010000625.1:0-1093 GCA_963575685.1 Gammaproteobacteria bacterium
TACGATACGCGCCAATTCGCCATCGCCACTGAAATTGAAGGGGGTCTTGATTTCCCCATACTTCAGATCCAGAGAGCTTCCAGTGAAGTTGACCTTACCAATGAAGTAGTAAGCGTCACTTGCATTGATGCGGATCTTCAAGAAGGCGGTGCTTCCAACGGCAAGAGCCTGATCCAAGCGGAAGTTGTCGGTGGTCTTGATTTCAGTGATAGAAGCAGACCAGCTATTGCGACCCGGAATATGTCTTTCCCACTGAGCCGAAGCTGGGGTCAAGCTGATATCACTGGTCTTCCAGTCAAGCTTGGCGCTTTCGCATTCGTAAATGGGCTGCATACAGGCACCATCAAGAGATGTCCAAGAAGCAAACACCGGGCGGGAGATAGCGCCGGTATAGCTCAAGGGCAAAGCAACCGGGAATACGAAGTTGCCACGCAGGAAGTCAATCTGATACGCCATGGTGGCAGATTCGCCACTCATGATATCGCCAGTGTCGATAACTGTGTCATGGTCAAGGCACACATATCCAAGCACAACAGAGTCAACAGGGCAAAGAGGCATTCCACCATTTCCACCGTAGGTAGTCGGTGCCAACGCATCACCATCGCTACCCACAACTGCGGAAACAACACCTGCGTCAGAAACTGCAATCAAATTGATGCAATATTTGTTTGACGCAGGTCTGGTAAGGGCAATAGCGGAAGCACCAGTTTTGGCGGTAACCAGAATATCAGCACCATTGATAGTGGCAACACCACCAGCGATTTCAACGTAGTCAGTGCCGCCAGCTTTCGGCGTAACGGTCAAGCCAGAGGCAACGCCGTTAAGCTTCAGTATGGGGGTCTGATTAGGATTGTCAGCAATCAAAGCCTTGCCAGCGCCAGTGCTATAGGCACGGCCAACGATCACTTCACCTTCGAAGGTGGTGCTAGACACTTTGCTAAGCGCCTGCATTGAGTAGTTGGCCCCAGTGGTGACGGGCATCATAACGGTCAGTTTTCGGCAGATTTGTACTGTCATTTTCGTGATCCTTTTTACGAAAGTTTATAGGAAACGCGGAATGATAGTGTTGCCACCATTCTGCCGTTTTCCTTGG
>CAUYUB010000626.1:0-1091 GCA_963575685.1 Gammaproteobacteria bacterium
GCGAGAGTATCGAAGGCGCTCAGTCAGAACCCTGAGAACCAGCTCCAGGCGCTCAGGGAATGGGCGAAGCGCGCCGATGCGGTCGTCGTCGGTGAGTTCGTGGATGAGGTCAGCAGCAAGGACACCAGGCCACAGAAGGAGCGCGTCCTCGGCCTTCTCAGGACGCATCAGGCCGATGCGGTCGCCTTCTACGCACTCGACCGATGGGGAAGAACAATGAGCGAGCTCGTCCTTGAGCTCGAGGAGTTCGGACGCCACGGCTGGGTGATGATGGCACTCAAGGAGCAGATAGACCTCTCGACTGCCGCAGGCAAGATGTTCGCTCACATCCTCGCGGCGATGGCGAACTTCGAGCGCGATCGAATAAGGGAGCGAACGATGCTCGGCCTGGCGCGAGCCAGAGCGCAAGGGAAGAAGCTCGGCCGACCGTTCAAGGATGGGTCACTCAATCAAATCAACTATGAGAACCCCGATAAGGATAAGACCATTCAGCTCTATGCGCAAGGGAGAACCTATCGGGAAATTGCCGCGATGCTTGGCACATCGAAGAACCGCGTCGCGCGCATCATCCAAGAACTAGAAAAACAAACCCCTAGTGCAAAGCCTGGGACAAACACCGTCTGAAGTTCTATCTTGTCCTAGTCGGTCGTTTAATTCTCTCGTCTTATGTCGGATATATCGGAAATGTCGGCAAGTTTATATATCGGTATATCTTTCCTGGGAACACCCAGGGGAACACCCAGGGGACAAGGTGACACAACATGACAACCAACAACCAAAGAACACTTATCGTCGATGATGTCGAGACATTCGACGCGATGAAAAAAGAGAGCTACCGCTTCCATAAGGAAGACGTTGCACAGCTCCGTGTGACACAGCAGCGCCGCGTCGAAGAACTCACGGCACAACTCAAAGACCTCAAGACAGCGCTCAAGAACAACAAGGTTCTCACCTATAAGCGCTACCTCGAGACGACCCAGACCTACGCGCAGTATCATATGATGTGCGAGAAGCGAGCGAAGGAGATGGGCCTCGCGATACGATACACCAAAGAGGTGCGCGCATGAAGCTCTGGCTCTACAAAGAGACAC
>CAUYUB010000627.1:0-1088 GCA_963575685.1 Gammaproteobacteria bacterium
CATCACCAAGCAGATGCTGGATCTCAATCCCGTGGCGAGCATTCACACGATTGAAGCCAGTGCCGCGTGGGGTGACCGCCCGAATGCGATGATCAGCACGATGCTCAAGGCTCTGGGAATGCCAGACACGAGCCGCAGCCAGGCCGCACGCATGGACAAGCTGGTTGATGCAGCCAATGAGCGCCCAGTGGTGTTCATCATCGACGAAGTTCACGATGTCGGTGTGCGCTGTCTGCGTGTGCTCAAAACACTGCTGAGCCAGACCACGATGAAGGTGGTGCTGCTGACGCATCCGCGTTTGTTCCGCGATCTGGAACGCGAAAACTGGGATGACGTGGGGCAGCTCACGGGAAACCGCCTCATTGCCCGCGTGAATCTGGGCAGCATTCAGGAAAGCGATGTGGAGATCATCCTGCTCAATCGCCTGCCGGATCTGGAAGGCGATACGAAAGCCGCCGCCGGTGCTCTGGCACGCGCCGCCAGTGGCAATGGCAACTTTGCCTTTGTGCGTGAGGTGCTGGTACGCGTGCAGCGCCAGAAGGCCAAAGCCAAAGGGCAGGCCATCACCGCCGCCGACATCGACACGCATATCAAAGCGGAGCTGAAGGCCCGCAAAGCAGGCCAGCACAGCCTCTGATTTTTAGCCGCAAAAACACACAAGACGCCACGATCATGACACCAAAAACAGCACCAAGAAAAGCCCCATCCGCCCGCACGACTCAGCCGCTGATGGCTTCGTTGCAAACCCGCAAACTGCGCCGCGCGCAGATTGGCGACTTTCCCGCACTGGCTCTGGCTGCCACGGCCACCAAGGCGGAGCTCAACACCGAAGGCAATACCTTTGCCGCCATCTGCGCCTGCCTGGAAACGCTGGCGCGGCTGCAGCTTTCGGTTTCATCGGCCTGGCTGCTCATGCTGCTGGTGAAGCACGGGCCGCAATCGTGCTCTGAGCTGGTGGCACGCATGAAGCTTTCCAGCGCGGCGATCACGGGCCTGGTGTCGCGATTGCAGGATCTGGCGCTGGTGGGGCTGCAACGCAATGAGCCCGACCGCCGCGTCGTGACGGTGAGCAATACCGAAGCGGCCCG
>CAUYUB010000628.1:0-1085 GCA_963575685.1 Gammaproteobacteria bacterium
AGCAATCGGGGATACGCGGACAACCGCCGTCCAGCCTAATGAGACCGCTAAGGTTCTTGATACGGTGAACAAGGATGCGTTGTTGAACCCTGAGGCTGTTGACGTTTTCACTAACCCGGCCCAGTTTAACCGTCTCCGGGGCCTACTGGGGAAAAACCCGACCGCAACGCTCAAAGAGCTTCAGATGCTCAGAACGGCAATCGGGGATTTGGCCTTCGACAAGTCAATTCTCAGAACCGATCAAGGGGTGCCGATAGCTCAACTCAAAGCCCTGTATGGGGCGCTGTCTGATGATATCCGGAACGGCATAGCCGAACATGGATCACCAGAGGCTTTGGCTGCTTGGGATGCCAGAAACGCACACCACAGCGAGGGTATGAGCAAGTTTGAGAAGCTCCCGAAGGGCTTGCTAAAGCCGGATACCACAGGTGGACGGGCCTACTCCGATGCGCTTACGGGGGCTCGGGGGGAGACCGGAACTGGTGACACCTTAGCTCCCCTCCGGGACATTCTAGTTCATGGGGGGCATGGGAAAGCCTGGGATGCTTTGATCTCAAGAGAGATCCGCCGACTCGGGGAGGTAACCGAGCGTGGGGGAGACGTCGGAAACGCGGGATTCTCTCTGACGAGGTTCCTGAACGACTACAGGAATCCCCGAGGAAGTGGGCTCTCTCCTGCGGCTAAAGACGAGTTGTTTGGTAAACCCAAGGAGTCTGCACTCCGGGACCAGTTGGATAAGCTTGCGGAGTTCGCATCTGACCAACTCCGGAATGGGGATCTTGCGAACACCTCAAACACCGCCCATACCTCGCATAATTTGGAGTTGCTTACCGAGGGATCAGCGGCTGCGGCAGGGGCTATGCACGGAGACCTATCCGGCCTGCTGGGGGTCCTCGGGACTCTCGGGGCGGAGTACGCTGGGGCTAAAGCTCTGACCGGGGGGCCGTTCATCAACCTAGCCAGTATCCCAAAGCAGGAAGGGTTATCGAGACCCGGAAAGCTGGGCGCTCTCAGAACATTGGCTCACGGTGCTGGGAGCGTGCCCTCTGCGCTAGCCCTCAGTCGAAACGCCCCCAGGAACGAGC
>CAUYUB010000629.1:0-1081 GCA_963575685.1 Gammaproteobacteria bacterium
AAGGAGGAAAGTTATCTCCCGTTCGGTGCGAGGATCAGTCTCAGGATTGAAGACTTCGTCTGAGCCAATTTCCTTGATGCGCTTCGGAATCGACTTACGTTGCCAAGCGGACTTCGGGAGTAGTCCGATCTTCTGATGATAGACCTGATAATCAGGTTCCGTGACTTCCTCAAGCTCGAAACCGAGTGCTTCATACATCCCACCATCGAAGTAACGGTTGTCCGAGAATGACTTGATGACCGACGGATTGTGCTCACGGATAAAGGCCGTCATCAGCCTGGTTGCCCCTCCACGGACATTTATACGGGTTGCATAGCGGCTAAGTGTCCAAACCCGTTCCGAATTGGCACCACGGTCGTTTGCTCCGAACGTGAACCTCATGCACGCAACCATCTTGCCCGAATACATCAGAGCGTAGTGCTCACCGCTGCCCGCACCGCCCTGAGGGTGATAGCGATCATAGAACTCGGCAGCGGTGTTGTGGTTCACCTTGGTCAGTTCGCACTTCCGAGCCATGACGCTACCACGGGACTTGCCAAGAGCGTTGCGAATGAGATGTTTCAAAGCCTTCGGACGATTGAGCCACTCGCTCTCATAGATCGTCAGGAGCCTGATGCCTTTAGCCTTGCAGGCTTCATACTTCTCCAAGTGTCGGGTTTTTGCAGTCTGCTCCTCTTTGATGCTGGAAGCTCCGTGCCAGTATTCTCCGCAATACTCGATTGCGAGTTTGCGCTCAGGGATATGGATGTCCAGTTCCTTGCCGCCGAGCGTCGCACGGTCACGAGACATTGGTTCGCAGAAGATGGACACGAAGTTAAAGATGGCCGCTTCGCCCTTAGACCGATGATGTGAGCACTCTGGGCAACCGTGCGCCCTCCAGATGTGATGACCAGGAGCCTGCTCAAAGGGGCCGTGCTTCTTGCAGATAATCGTGACCTTGGTCTTCTTACCCGCATAGACCACTTGGCTGTAGTCATAGGTGTTGCCGTGAACGGCACGAGCCTGTGCGACGAAGGTGAAAGCGTGGCGAGCGATTTTGCTTGCTGAGACCTTGGCGTGGGCTTCAGCACGATTGGCGTAA
>CAUYUB010000630.1:0-1080 GCA_963575685.1 Gammaproteobacteria bacterium
ACTCGGCGCAAAGCCGAACCGGCACAAAACCGACTATGGCGCGGCCCGGAACCTGACGCCCTCCACCGACTCCTCCTCGCTGCTTGCCGCGACCCCGCGGAAGCCGCGCTGGATGCCTGGAATCGCTGGCTGAGCGAATGCCACTTTGACGACGAAGATCCCGCCAGCTTCGAACTCGCGTCGCTCGCCGTAAACCGCCTCGGCCAGCTCGTCGGGGATAGCCCCGAGGTGAACCGGTGTCGCGGCTGGACCCGTCGATCATGGTTCCTTTCCCAGCTTGCCATTGCCGCCGCTGATCGATTGCGTGAGGCCAGTCAGCGCCTTGGGCTGCCCCTGATGGCTGTCGGTGACATCGCGACCTTCAACGCAGGGCTACGCCACGCTGGACGGCCATTTCCGGTACGCTCCCTTGAGTTTCACGTCCCGGAGGCCACCCTCGACGACCTCGAGCAACTGTACGCCGCCGTACAAGGTTCAGCGGCTGAAGCAATCCGCGCCCGACGCCTCAATCTGATCCTTCGCGCCGATTCCCGCCATCCTGACGCAAACACCCCAGCGGGTCACATTGTCTGGCTCGCCACGCGCAATTGGTGCCGCTTTCCGCCAGGGCGGTTGCGCTGGATCTTGGAAGTCATGGCCTCCATCGAATTAGAGGCTGATCCCGTTGCGCTATCGCGTCAGATCGTCGTCGAAGCCAGACGCTACGGCACCGTGGCCACCGTTGCCCAAGCCTTTCGCTTCATCACCGCCACGAGCACCGATCCCCAGCGGTACACACCGATCTTGGAGAGTCTGAGCGTCGAACCAATTCCGCTCGCATCTTATCTCCGTTTATGGCGAGCCCGTCATCCGTTCAGCCTTGGCCTCCGATCAGGCGCCGCCCGCCTGCGGGCAATGCTGTCACTATCCACGTTATATAAAAGCCATGCTCCTGCGTATCGAAAAGATGCGTAATCAGCCCATTCGCGATCGTGAACGCATGGCAGAAATCGCTCCCTGGTGAGCGCGTTTCCGTGAGCGGATAACGGTGAATTCCATTTTCTTATCCTTACAATCCCATAAAATAAGCTGATCGTGGGC
>CAUYUB010000631.1:0-1080 GCA_963575685.1 Gammaproteobacteria bacterium
GCGGACTGGCCGCGCGAAATGCCGGAAGTGAGGATTGTGTTCACACCCTCGACCGCCCGGGTGTTCATCTTCCAGATGCGGTCGGAGAACCTGAGACCATCATTCCAGACGCGGTTTATGACGTTATTCGTGGCAGATTGCGGAACCAGGGTGTAAATCCTTTTCCAATCGATAGCGACGACAGAATTAGGATTCATGGTGGAATCTTTAAGTAGCTTTTCGTTCAGACCGGAATAAATATCCTTCACATCGGAGGCCGTCGAATAGATGCTCGCCCTTGTGGTCAGGTTGAAATCCTGGGCCATTTTCAGGATGACCTTGGCAATGGCGTCGCGCTTCGATGCGTAAACGGAATAGGAAACCTTATCGGGCCCGGTCAGGTCCATGAGCCGGGTCAAATCCTTATACGCCTTTTCCAGCGTCTTCTTGATTTGCTTGGCCGCCAGCTCCTGATTCACGTTCGTGACCGTCCGGAGCTTGAAGAGGCTTTTCTGATAGGCGTTCGCAGCCTTGGGCGAAACCTTCTTTTTCATTTTACCGCCGTCACAAGAAGGTTGGTAAGGTCGCATCGGTCAGCATGCGGATAGAGTGCGGTGGTTAGAAGCGCTTCCGAGGTGAACGAGTAAAGGGAAAACCCGGCGTCCAGTATTGCCTTTTCCATCGTTGCCTTGTTGAATCCCCATTTATGACCCATGCCGGGCTTTTCGTGCTCGCACATGAAATGCCAAACGAGCTTTTCAAAATCGACCGGGTTCTGGTGACCGAGGAATTTACCCATAACATAGAGCCGGATGAGCCGGTCCCAATCATTCGTGCGCAGATAAAGAACGCCGTCACGCTTCAGCTTCCGGTACCAGTTTTTCAGGGTGATGGGGATTTGAACACGGTCCAGGTGCTCAATCACGTCGTATGCCACGATTTTATCGACACTCTCGTCCTCGACAATGCCATCCAGATTTGAGACGTCAGCCACCATGTCCGGATTGAGCACCGGGTCCATGTCGATGTTGACGAAATCCGGGATTATCATGCGACCGCAGCCGAGGTTCAGATTAATCATTCCTGGGCCCCTTGTCCGTC
>CAUYUB010000632.1:0-17010 GCA_963575685.1 Gammaproteobacteria bacterium
CAAGGGTGCTATGGGATCGTAGGCGATCACTTTCATGTCAGCGGCGAGCATGCGTTTGGCGCTGCTCTTACCAATGTCACCGAAACCAATGAGAGCGACGGTTTTTCCGGAAAGGGAGATTCCACGCGGCTTTGGCCATTGACCTTGGCGGACGCCATCGTCGATCTGAAAAGTTTCACGCGCTAGGGCGATGACATAACCCATGGCGATATCGGCGACTTCGGCACCGAACATATTGGGCGTGTTGGTAATAGGAATACCGAGATCCTTACAGGCGGAAAAATCGACATTGTCGACACCTATGCCCCATTTGACCGCTGCTTTGAGCTGGCCGGCCTTACCGGCGGTGAAGACCTCGCGCGTGGCGGGGTCGTCACCAATAATCCATCCGTCGTGCATAGGCACGATCTCTTTTAATTCCTCGACGGACAGCGTTTGCACAACTTTGGGCGCGGTAACTTCAATACTGCACTTTTCGAAAATAGGGCGAAATGCGTCGATCATCCCCAGCATGGGGGGACAGGTAACTAATACTCTCATTGCAGGTTTCCTTTCTGTTCAAGTAGGTAACGAGCGGCAACTACCGCAAAATCCCAGTCTTGGGATGTATCGATGTCAATGGATTCGAATTGAGGACCTTCGTACATCATAGGTTTCTTGCCAATGCGAGCGTTGGTCTTAGCGAAACTGTCGCGGGTGAAGATATAGAGGTTGGAGTTTTCCTCATACCAGGGTTCGAGATCTTGTGTGCGGATGAGGTTATCCGGGTCGTGATTCACCGCACTGCAATCGGCCCGGTAGAAACGAGTTTGGATCTTATCGACGGTGAAAAGGGAATCGGCCTTGCCGTCGATTTGGGCTTCTTGAAATGCTTTGAGAGCACCGCGGATGGTTTCCACGCTTATCAGTGGGTTGGTGGTATGAGTCATCAGGTAGATATCGGCATCGACATTAATGACGTCATCGGCGATAACTAGGTTCATGGATACCATGTCGCCGCAAATTTCTGACTTGCGGTTGCGAATCATCACACGCTCAGAATTGGTAAGGCCGTTTTCCGCGAGGATGTGGCGAGCATCAGTGTTGATGATGACCTGGTCGATCTCTTCAATTTCAAGCAGGGTATCGAGTATCCAGCGGAATAGCGGCTTACCGCAGAAATCGCGGAAATTCTTGCCTTTGACGCGCTCACTGTTGGCCTTCATGGGCAACAGGGCGACGATGCGGGGTTTCACAGTTGTCATTAGATACTCCTTCATTTCTGAATCAGAGGGGGAAGAAATATTTCTCCCTATCGGCATACGAGAGAGCTGTACCAGCAATAGTCGGCGATTTTACCACTGTTGGAAACAAATATAACTGTCCGGAGTTGCAGTGGAAGGCAGGGCGCGGTCCTGGTTTTAAGGTAATTTGGAAAATAATTTATCTGGGAGAGCTGCCCACGCACAGCCCCGCCCAGCAATCGCAGCTCCACAGCTTACAGTTTGATCCCCCCATCGCGATAGTGCATGACTGGGACCATTTTTTAGGTCAAAAAATGGATGGATAGGAAAGAACCTTGGTGTTTCCTATCCAATATAAAAGGTTTCTCAATCTGGGCACCACATCATTTTTTTAGGGTGACTGCAAGCACGCCCCAAAGCGTGCACTCGGGAACCATGACGAACACTTCGCCTTGGTTGCGCGTTAGGTTGAGCGTTATCTTATTGTCTCTCGCATACCAGTCGACCTCTTCCACATCAAGTCCGCGACGCAGACTGACGCGCCGAGTGCAGTGGGGCTCAGGGAATGCTGCCGCGCCGCGCGCCTCGTCGATGAGATGTACCACCAGCTGCACCCGCCCGCCCGCTTGCGTGCTCGCGCGCGGGTAAAGCTTCAAGTCGGGCGCTTTGCTGAGCACCACAAAAGGAGTCAGTCCGTCCAGTGTCGTGTCGCTAAGCTGCGAGGCGTCGATGCGCTGTACGCTGAATGAGCGTAGTGTTTTCAGGTCGCCAGCATTGAAGTCGGTGTCAGGATTAACCATAATGAGCATCTTAAAATGCTCGTTACGGTCGGGGTCAATTGCCAGACCGCCAATCTGGGTTCCCCCTGTGGGCACGAGGGCGAACGGGATGCGACGTTGGTCCAGCTTGCCGACTAAGGCCATCGTGGCTTTCTCGTCGTATTTATCGACAGGGATTGGGATGCCCACTACTGCCGACTGCTCGCGATTATCGAACAGTTCGGGATGCTTGCGCACAAAGCGGTAAAGATCGCCATATTCTTCGGGTGTGCCGAACATGCGCTTGGGCTGGCCTGTCTCATCGTTGCCTACGTAAACGTCCCAGGGGACGACCGGGTTGCCGCCCAGCGCGTATATCGTGGCGATGGCTACCCGGTTGCTGGCTGTGTCCTTGGGTTTTATCGAAGGCACGAAACCGATGCCGAGCCCTCGCGCGGTGGCGGCGCGGAGTTGCAGATCCAGCGAGTCGCCAACCGGCGTTTCCGCCATTGAGTAGTCGGCCAAGCCGGCAAGAAAAAAGTGGCGGTTTCCCTCCGAAGGGCTATCCAGAAAAGTAAGGTTCATCGACAGCGGGACTGGCGCACCGCTCGCTTTGGAGAGAAACTGGCGCAGACCGGTGAAATGATCGATAACCGTCTGCCGCAGATACTTGAGCCAAATTACCGTCGTCGGCAGACTGGTTTGCTGGTGCGCATAGTCTTTGGCATCCCTTATGCCGAATTTGTTCTTGAGGAATTCCTTGTAGTCACCGCTGAAGTCGGTCAGACCTGCTTGCTTGATCTCCCCATGGTCGGGGTAGCTTGCGAGGAACTTGGGAAATCCCGCGAGCGTCATTTGGTTGAAATCACCGCCCCACAGGTAGCCTGCGTACAGCTGTAGCAAGGGGTCATCGATCTGGATGGAGTCCGCGCCCATCTCCAGGTATTTTTTAGCCTGCGCTCGTAGCGCCTTCTCCGTATCGGGATGGGTCGTCGTGTTCCAGTATGTGCCCCAGGCTTTCATGCGCGGGTTCATGATTGAGTGGCCGTCGAAGTCCTTGGCGACGCCCGCTTCGCTGGGCAGCTTGGTGATCGAGTTAAGCGCGCCGCCGAACCAGCCGACGCTACGTTTGAGCTGCGACGCGAACTCCGCATCGGTGGTATAGACCCATTCGACCCTTGTTGCGCCAAAACTCTTGGCCGCTTCTAGGGCCTCAGGCCTCTTGCTGCGGGTGGAGAACACCACGTCGGACTTTTTCGGCGTCTGTCCGCGGTATTCCGGATGGGCGCGCGCGCCTTCGATCAGCGACCAGCCGGAGGCACTTGCAGGCGACTGCTGCGCGAAGGTAAAGATAATGATGAGGAGGATGAATGGTAGGACGGTCTGGGACGCCAGCTGTTGGCTCATGAAAAATTCCCGGATTGATATTCGCACGCATGGGAAGGGAAGTAATGTAATTAAGGAACGAGAATTTTATAACTTCAGACCTTCTGACCTCAGAATTGAAAATCAATCGCATAGGAGTTATAGGGAGAATCAATGGGGGAAGAAATATTTTTCCCTATCGGCATGCGAGAGCTTACGGTGTTCGTGGTTACCTTTATAAGAACCAAGGTATTGGTTCCACCGGTAGCGAAGGATACTTGATAATTTAGCTTGCCCACGACCTCCCCGTCGGGCGCAGACCCAGTCTTTCCAAACGCTGGTAAGGATGTAGCGCAAGGTATCGACGAGGGTTACATGTATCTGGGGCATAATTTTCTGTAGGGCGATGGCTTCACGCTCGAAACGGCGACGAACTTGCCGCCAGGTTTCATTGTGATAGTGGCACACGGCAGCATCGGCAACGTAGGCGATCCTACCACCATCACGCACCAGGCGTTGAGCAAGTTCCATGTCTTCGAGGCCGGTAATTTCTTCGTCGAAGCGATGCCGTTTCCAGGCACCACGCAGTAAGGCGGCGTTGGCATTGTTGCAAAAGAAACCTTCTTGCGGGATGCATGATTGCTCGGGATAGTACTTGGCGAAGATGCGGCATTCACTGAAGTAGCTATCCAACCCGCACAGTTGACGGCCATAGGTGTAGTCGGCCTGACCATCAAGGAGTGGTTGGCAGAGCCGTTGCAACCAACGTTTATCGATGGGTACGCAATGACCGCTGATGATGACGAGAATGTCGCCACAGGCAGCGGCGCAACCTATGTTGAGTGAACGGCCAAATGAAAATTCCTTACGGGTGATATGGTGGATGTGGCAACCGTGGCGTTCGGCGATTTCCAGGGTACGATCGGTGGAGCCTGAGTCGATAATGACCACCTCAAGGTGAATGCCGACGGTTTGTTGGGTCGCAATACTTTGCAGCAGCGATTCGAGATATTGGGATTCATTTAGCGTGCGGATGATGATACTGGCCTGAACCTCACCGAGATTAATGATACCTGGTTTCAGAAACAGACTGAATCCAGGATTCATGCGCTGATGGATCAGGCGAATTTCGTCTGGATCAACGGCGTTGATGGCGAACATGTCCCAGTGCATGGCGACGACCTGTTTGACGCCAATTTCGGTCGCGAACTGAAAGGCTTCGCGCACAGACATGTTGCCAATAATGCCACGCTGACCACGGAAGAAATTGTGCTCGTTGACGGGCAGGAAGGCCGTGTGGATAGGGCCGTTGGCGACAAGTACCGCGATGATCTCCTGTCGGGCTGAAGTATCACCAGCGAGATAGAGACGTTGCCCCACGTAGTCTAATAGGTAGCCAACGCAGGCGAGATGGCATTGTATATCACGCTCGATTTCAGGATGAGCGGCGGGAATAGCGAGCAGTTGCAGACCCGGGGTAAGGTCGGTCCAAATTTCGCTGGCGAGCGTTATGCGACATTCGGCAATACCCCACTCTTGCAAGCGTTTGACTACTGGCGCCGGACCAATAAACCTAGCTTGTGGCGAGGCCTTGGCTAGTTTAGGGATGGTGTATGGGTCACAGTGGTCGATGTGTTCGTGGGTGATGAGGACCCAATTAGCATCGGTAATATTTTCCGGAGGACAGAAAATGGGTACTAATCGGGCGAGGTCTGAATTATCCAGTTCCTGGACAGAATTGGAAAGATAGGGATCAATGTAAACAGTCGCGTCGGGAAAAGAAAGCCGACAGCCCGACTGCCCGAGCATCTGGACGGGAATACGCATATTCACTGTCATCTGGTAAGGTCGAAAATCTGCCGGTAGTCGGCCTTTTCGAAGACATTGCAGGCACCCTCGAGCGTGGCATCAATGATGCGTCGGCCGGTTTTCTCGTATTCGGAGCGGGCAATGCGGTAATACTCTTCGGCATGAGCCAAGTCCGGGTTATCCCAAACCTGCCCACCACCGAAGTAGTCTGGACTGAAATGATTGAGGTCAGGCCCCGCCATGAGGTGCGCTTCGTTGGGTTTTCCTGTGTATTCGTAACGATGGTCCATACCGATTATGATAACTTCTTGGAAACCAAGATAGTAGGCGATTTGCAATGCTGCATAGGTAACTGTCCAGCCTTCGCGGACTCCTTGTGTAATGTCGCGACAGAAACGATCAGGAGGAGTGCTAGTATTAATATGGTAGGTCAGCGCATCTTCTGGAACGAATGGTGCGTTCCGTGAGCTGATAAATTTGATACAATTAAGCGCCCTGATTTGTGCTACTGATTGTGCAATGACCTTGTCGTTAACCGCCACGTAGTATTTCGGATAGAAGCTGAATTTCCTGATGCCAAGGTAGATCTTGTTGAGACCAATGACAACTTCCCGACGCAAAAAAGAGACATCCATGCGATTGAGGGAAGGACCGTTGGCGACGAGGATGGAGCGTTCTCCATGGTGACGGTCTTTGAGTGGAATCAGTCTTTCAGGATGCGTCATAACCTACACGACCTGATTCTTTCGGGCAACAGCCGTGCGAGATATGGCACCGAGATATTCCACGTCTGCGATCTTACTGATGAATGGATAGGAAACCCGACCCCACAGGCTGGCAAGTACGAGCCTGCCCACAGGTTGGCAAGTACGAGCCTGAAGATACCATCGCTGCCAAGAGTATTCAATGGGTTAAGAGGATAGAACCGAGAGAAAAAAGTGATGAATATGGAACCTGATAAAACCTGCCAATCAAACGCGAGGGAACGCTGTAGGTGGCCAGAGCGACTTGAATGGTGCTCTGGCGGGTGACCCGCGCCACACTCTCGTTGTGGTCAATCGCCTTGTCCGGCGGCAACTTGCGTAGGCCGGAGGTCTACAAGAAGGGGGAGCGCATCGCCAGCCATCCGCGCCGCCCGCTGAAGGGCCAGCATACGACGGTCGCGGCGCATCTCGCCCCGGCCCACCAGGAGGTGGCGGGCTGGAATGCCCAGCGTCTCCGCGACGGGGCGGCCATGGTCGGTCCCCAGACCCTGGCTGCCATCGAGCAGATGCTGGCTCCCGACTTCACCCCCAGCAAAGCTACCGCAGCGCGCTCGGCATCCTGCGACTGGCCAAGGTCCATGGCAACGAACGGCTGGAGGCGGCCTGGCCTGCCAACGCGCCCGCCAGATCCAGTTTGTCACGTACCGCAGCATTGCCTCGATCCTCAAACACGCCTTGGAGTACTTGCCTGGCCGTGCCGCCCCGTCAACTTCGACCTCAGCGGCGGAACCCATGGGTAAGCATTTGTCGCTGACTACCAAGCAGGAACTTAGCAAATGGTTCCATGAACACCAGGATTTCGTGAAATTCCGCGAAAGCATGCAGGGATACTCGGAAGCCGATTTCATGAACAGCAATCTGAAATTGGTACAGGACCTCACGATGTGTGACTTCATCCGCAAGTACATTCCGCAGGGTTCAAAGATACTGGTTCCGCATTCTGTTGTTCTTCAAAGGCCGGATAGAAGGCTGGAATCTCGACAAATTCGAAGGGGTCGGCAATGGACCATTGAAGGCCATGGACTCCGACAAATACCACGTTGTGCCCAACTACATCGGCAGCTTCGATAAACGGCTGCCGGATCACTATTTCGATCTGGTATTCTCGATTTCGGTGCTCGAACATATCAATGAACCCGACGACGTTCTAAAGAAGATCGTTCAGGACATCGACCACCTGCTAAAGCCCGGCGGTTACAGCGTTCATTGCATCGATTGCCGGTTTCCGCCCGGAAAGCCACAAAACCTGGATGCCAGAAAGCTCGCCAAATTCATCATCCAGCAATATGGTTTCGATCCCCAGTTTGTGGTGGAGCAGTCCAAAAGAGCGGATGTTTTTTACATGTCCGGCGCAGCCTACGACCGTTTCTGGAAAAAGGCCTGCAACAACCGGTCGTATGAACAGGATGGGTTGCCGTTCAGTATTTTCCTGGTGAAGTCACAGAATCAGTAAACATAGGAACTAAGGGATATCTGATTTCCAGATAAATTGCCGATTACGCCAAATTAGCGGTTATCACCCGACTCCTGGGGGAGTAGGGCAATGCCGTTGACATGAAAGTCGAGAGGCGAACACCATGATCGCCCTCTCCCCCAGAGAGATGGTTGGGGTGAGGGAAACTGGTCAAAGCGCAAGTGCCACGACAGGTTAAATTATGGCAAGCAAACTGACGGATCAAATGGAGTACAGCTTGTTGCCCAGAAGAAAATGCCCCGCTGTAGGTCCACCGGCCGATCGCCGGTGGGTTCAGAGGCAAAGCGCTACGGCGTGAGAAACCACGAACCAGCAGCGCCTGGCTTCCTTCCGCGAGTTGTCTTGGAATCAGGATGCGCGCTGTATCAGGTTTTCTAGCGTTGCATTACGTAGCCCAAGCTTACGTGCGGCCATCAATGCATTGTCAGAATATAACCGTAGTGGTCGTTTCTGGCTGAGCAGCAAATACATTCCCATCGCTGTCCAAAGATCGCCCTGGCGATATCGGATGTTTGCTTGTCTAAGGGTAAGATCTCTGCTTCCAACGCGGCGATCAATACTCGCTAGAGATTCGTTTATATAAAGTTCATCGATGGCCAGCGTTGCGCTTTTGTCATCTTCCAGTTCTAGGACCTCAATCTGCAGCTTGAGTGCTGTGTGCGGTTCCGAAAAGTCTTTATTCAGCTTGACCAATTCGTTCGTATTTGGCGATAGGCGGATAGTTCGACTAACACCTTCGTAATTAGAGTTTCCATGGCGACCGAGTGAGACTTTTACAGTCATTAATCGATTGCTACCAAGGCGGAGCCCACCGGAAAAACCTCTGCCGGAAGTAGAATCAACGTATTCCATCGCAGCGATCCAAATCTTCTGTGATGAATTCGAGTGGCTATAGCTCCATTGATTTCCAGCGTGGTGTGAAAAATGTGTGCCAGGGGCAATCTGAAAGCCGTGGTAGCTCTCTCTGGCTAGCGAGGTATCTGTGCCCGGGGTAATTGACGTTGACGATGGAGCTTTGTTGCTTGGCCGGGCATCGCTAAATTTCAGGATTTTTTCAACCGAAGATACCAGAACATCCTCGCTGATCGGGTTCAGGAAGGCTAATAAGTTGCCCCACCCTTTTGGGTCCGCTAGCTCGCAAGGGTACCGAGACAATCGGTTCCAGTCGTGCCGTATCCCGTAACGTATGATGGGGTGCCACTCGCTGACATATACGGTATATCCTTTGGCAACAAGGAACCCAGCCAAATCATGAAAGTTATATCCTAACGGGACCGTTTTCGTATCTTCGAATTCGCATTCAATTACTGCCGGCATAACACGGTCCCATGGGTAGCCCTGCAGAACAAAGAGATCATGGCCCTCCGTATCAATCTTTAGAAAATCTACGGACTGTAGGGCCTTGTCCCGAAAAAATTCTGTCAAGGTGATAGTGTCTACGCGTTGGGCCTCGACGTGGCTTTCGTGAAACGCGGAAAGACCGCTAATCCCGGTGCTCTGCTCGGATCGATAGAACGAGACGGCATTCTGAGACTTGTTACTTACGCAGCGAATATCGAGAGAAACCAGAGCCCTATTTTTATGCTTGGCGAGGCGTTCAAGTAATTTTGCTCGGTTTTTTTCGTCGGGTTCGAACGCGAAAATCTTCCATCCCTTGTTAAGAAACGGCATTAATGCTGAACCGTGGTGTCCCCCGACATCGATCATCGTTGACCCTGTTAACGAAGACGAGAATATCTCTGCGACACCCTCCGTTTCGTCCCAATGTGCTGATAGTGATCTGCTGTAAGGGCCGAGGAGAACGTTTGTGTCATTTCTCTGCATTTGGCTGTCATGAATGGCGGATTGAAGAAGCTTCCTGAATGAAGAGGAAATCTGCCAAAGGTTATGGCCCTGGAATGCAATATCTCTTCCTTTTGCTCCCAGATCGAATTGTCGTGGTCTTGATCTAATGAATTCTGTAAGTTCGCCCACTAAACGTTTCTGGTCTTGTTGCTCGATAACGAGCGCAGCTCCAGTGTTGTGTAGATATTCAATGGTGGCTACGTTGCTCGGTCCGTATGCGATGATCGGTGTTCCCGATGCCAGCGATTCGGGCATCTTATTGGCGATCGAGTAGCCAATATAGTCAGTGCTGGCTTTGTCGAAATTATAAGAAATCAACAAAGCATCCGCGTTCTGAAGCAATTCATAATACTCGGTTTCAGGTGCTTGGTCCTTTACTCGTGTGTGTTGTAGGTCGCAAAATGCACGCTTTGCAATCCCGCTCCAGGGATGTCTCGTATGGATATGAAGGTAGGCATTGAGTTCTTTCGGTAATTCTTCAACAGCCTTTGCAAAATCCGTCACACTGGTCAAAGTCATATCTTCGGCCAATGCGCCGGCATAACAGATCACGAATTCCTTTTTTGCCCCGGATTTAGTTGTGCGAGGCGGAAAGGACGCCGGATCAACGGCATTCGAAAACTCATAAAATGGCTTACGATATCGTTGCGTAAATGCTGCGGACATAGAGCGCCCAATGCTACATGCAGCACTAGAATTTCGAATCAAGATACGCAGTGAAGGGTCAAATTGTTGGCACTGAGTGGGCGATCTGGTTTCTAAGCGCTTTGGCCAGTCGTCCATCAAGTGAATTACATAGGGACTTTTTAGCTCCTTAATTGCGGCAGACGCAAAAGAATGAACGGTGTCATTGTCTACCGCTCTGTAATAGATGATTTCTGTCTTAAAATCCTTGATATGGGAGAGCAGGCTCGCTTCAGATGGTTCTTTTTTGACAATGCAGCCGGCGTTATTTGTAACGCATAAGGCTTTCGTTTCGGAATCGAAGTTTATCCATGTTAGTTGATCACTTGGCCAACCTCGGAAGAATGCTTCCTTGACTCTACCGGTTGCTGTAACGCCACCTATGGGCGTTAGGTCGATGCCGATTAGCCTTGAAAAGGAAGGTGGGGTCTGGAACGGCCTGAACAGAAAATCTGCCAATGCAGACCACGAATTCTTTGAAAAATAAGCTAGTGCCGCGGCTCTAGCTTTCCTTTGAAATGTGGTGACATCGGCAGCTATAGTTCGGATCCCTTCAACAAGTGATGCTGGCGATCCGTCGGGTACGACAACACCACACTCATAGTGTCGCACGTGGTTGGCTAACCATGTGCCTTCCACGACGACTGCCGGTAACCCGTAGGCAAGGGCATCTATGAGTAGACCCGAGGTCCTATTTCGGAAAGCTTCAGCTGAATAAGGCAGAACTACTGCATCAGCGTCTTCAAAAAGGCGGCCGAAGGCCTCATTGGTTAAAACCCCTTCAACCATCGTGGTGTTTTTGGGAAGATCAATTGGTCTTCCGGTAAATTCAGGAACCGTCGACGGATTCTGCACGAACCGAAGGATTGTCTCGATGCCAAGATCACTTTGCAATAGCCGAATGCAGTCTAGAGTCGACTGATATCCTTTTTCTGGTCGCAGTGCGCCAGGAAAAAGAACACGTGCCCGTAGCCTTGGTGCCTTCGTATATACGTCGTCAGCGCTTGGTAACCCCGAATCCGGTACGGCTGTACTGGGGTGGGGCGCGACATCAAGTATCACACCGAATGTTTGGGAAATCTCCTGTTGCAATTCAGTTGTGGGTACGGTGGCGATAAATCGAGGGCCTGCTACGTCTAGCCACTGCATGAAAGGACGCCATCGATCAACAAAGTCTTTGTCGGTCTGGAGATCCCGAAAACTGAACCAAAAAAGATTAATGTTGAAATATAGCAGGCTGTATTTCCTGCTCGCCATGGCGAGGATTTCAGCGTGTTCGACACTTCCCACATAAATGTATACGAGAGATCTCGGTGATCGCGTAGCAAGTTCGTCAAGCGCCGGCAAAATCTCGGTTTGGAACCTGTCGGGGTCTTTGTTATTTTTCGCGCGACCCACAAACCACGAGTTGATAGAAAGCTTTGGCAGGTAGTTCGGGTGGGATTCCAATATTTCGGTCGCGATCTGCTGATTGCAAAGTACTTGAACGCTTGCGCCGTGTGACTCTATTGCAGTCTCAAGGTTTGTGTTGTAGGCCATAAAGTGGCCAGAGTAATCAGTTGCATCAGGATCTAGGAGAATTACGTTGGTCGGTTTAGGGTCTGGTGACGAGTCGGAATTGCGCCAGACTCTAGCGATCCGTGACTTTAGTGCTGGAATATGAGAAAACGCCAAGCTATGGAATCTTAAGCCTTTGGATTCTCCGAAATTGAGTTGAGTTGAGAGCGTATTGCAATGTTCTAGATAGTAGTCGTTATAGTCGATCGCAAAAAAGCCGGGATGAACCTCCCGAATATTCGCCATTTTATCGTTGATCTGTGTCTTTTCATTGTGCCCCCAAAAATATTTGTTCTCTTCAAGAGGTCGCCCATCACACCCTAGAAAACCGATCTCTTTCGCAAAAGTTCCGGCCAACGGAATCATCAGGAAAGTAAGGATGTTGGCAGTCGTCTTAAGATTAAAATCTCGGTCTAAGCTAAAGTTCCATTCCCGATCTTTGGTGAATGGGATTCCTATGGTTCGGTCGGCAAGTTCTGGTAATGCCGTGGTGAAAAGGCCATAGTATTTGAAAGGCATGCAAATCGTAAAATCATGTCGCTTTGCCGATTCGATAAGGGATTTGCGAAATGCGCCGGCATATTGAGAAGGTCCGAAATGAAAAATCGGATCGGCAAATACCAGTATCTGAGGTTTTACCGTCTGCATCAATCCCTCATCGAGAATGACGCTGTTGCAAACGATATTTAGGGAGTCGTCAAAACGATACTTTTTGTAGTGCGATATTGATGGGCCTGTTGCCATCAGGTATGCCCGCTCGAATTTTCCCAGTCGACGGGATAGTCGTTCGAACTTGGCTTGGTTTTCTTTGGTTAGGGCGGGCTTGTTTGGTGTAAGCTGCAAACCAGCTTCGATATAAAAGGAACCTTCCATGCGTACAGCGCCTGGGTCGACTTCCCAAACCTTCTTGCCCTTTAACCAATTTCCCAGTGTCGCGCCAGATACGAAACCTGGGCAACTGTCCTTCTTCCAGCGCAAGATAATGCTGGCTTCTGACATGCACGTCTGTAGGTCACTTTCGCTCTTAGCTAATACAAAGTTTACTCTTTGTCTGAGCGTTTCAAATCTGGAGGCGATTGATTCGTCCATCCCATCCGCTACCCGCCATTCGATTTTACGCAGGTGTTCTGATGCAATGAGAATATCGATGCGCTGAATGGGGAAAAATGTTAAAAACCAGGATGCTCTAGAAACAAGATCTATGAGCTCAGACTCTTTGCTAAGAACAGGAAAGAAGATAATATTGGCCATATAAATATCCGAGTCGAGTGTGAACTATATATACGAAAGCGAGAGCCTTTAAGAAAGGCTCAACGCCCGGTTTGGTAACGCAGACTAAGTCTATTTGGATCATGCCATATTTCTTCTGAAATAGGCTGAATTTCCTGATGCCAAGGTAGATCTTGTTGAGACCAATGACGACTTCCCGACGCAAAAAAGAGACGTCCATGCGATTGAGGGAAGGACCGTTGGCGACGAGGACGGAGCGTTCTCCATGGTGACGACCTTTGAGTGGAATCAGTCTTTCAGGATGCGTCATAACCTACACAACCTGATTCTTTCGGGCAACAGCCGTACGAGATATGGCACCGAGATATTCCACGTCTGCGATCTTAGTGAGGTCTTCGTCAATGAATTTTTGTACTCCAGGCCATTCTTTGGCATTGTAGTCGTCGAAAATGACATAGCCGCCAGGCTGCAAAAATTGGAAATAGTGGTCGAAATCAAACTTGATGCCTTCGTAGCTATGATCACCATCAATGACCAGCAGATTGATGGACAACTCCCTAGCAGCTTCAATTGCGGAAGAATCTGTGCTGTAGTGTTTTATTAGTTTGTAGTCCTCACGAGGGACATCAGCAATTTGCATATTGCGCAGGAAAGTTTGCTCATTAACCGGGGTGTTGAGAACGGCATCAACGGCCTTTCCGTAATAACCATCAAAAGGATCTAGACAGGCAACCTGAACCCGCTGGAATCTGGTGATGGCGTGATTGTAGAGAATTGCTAGGCTAATACCGTAAAGTGCGCCAATTTCGAGGATGCTGAGTAGATCTCCAGGAACACACTCAGCGATAAGCTGGCGAATAATCGCATCCTGAACGGTCGTAGCGAGACGACCGGTGCAGTTGCGTTCAATCTGGATCGTCTTGATCGCCAAGTAATCGATGTAGGTTGCCTTGAGCCCCTGACGTTCTAAGTTTTTCTCAGCAAAGTCGCGCAATGCCTTATTGAGCGCGGGGTGCATCGTGCGATTGTGGGCGTAGGGATTGGGATTGGGATTGTTTGCAACGAGGCTGGCATTGATATCTGTTTTAATGTCTGTTTTTAGCTTTTCGATAACGGTTTCAAGTGGGCCGTTGGCGATAGATAGCTTCTTGGCAACTTGCACAGTGCTTAGGTGCTGTCCAGCCTGCTCTACACGGAGAGAAATTAAACGCTTCGCCTCGGAAACCGGCAGATCTGACGATAGCGCTTGTTGAAAATGACCCTGTGCTCTTTGATCCTGCCCTGATATCGCCGAGGCACATCCCAGTGTGTTATGTACACCAGCGATCAGAACACGACTGGCAAACGTACGTTCGCAGCCCCAATCCGCACCAAGCTTCGCAAAAAGTCGCGCTGCGCTGTGGTTGCCGATTTGCTGATGCGCAACGGCGATCAGTAGCGACAGTTTGGCTCGATCTGGGTGGTGTTGCAGGGTACTACGTTCAAGCTGGGTAAGACTTTTCCAGTCACCGCATTGCCATTGCGTATAGATACGTTCGAATAGGTTTTCATCATAGGGGACGAGATCTTCCGGTTCGACAGACGTGTGCGTTATTTCCCCACGCACCCCGGCTGGAGACGTTACTGAAATCTGATTAGTTTTGAGATTCGGGTTGCTTGCCGATGGTTGCCTAACGCGTTCGCGACGAACAGTATGAGCCTTTCTTTTCACAGGATTATCTCCCGCAGCAAGACGTCCTTGATTAGGTCTATTTTCATTCAAGTTCTATTGTAAATTATAAGAAGAATGTTGTTCTAAGATATTTTTCAACCAACCCCCTAGTGGTTGCAGCAACTGCTGCAAATAGTCCTGGTCCAAGGTGGCCGGATAATCCCGCGGCAGCGGTTGCTTCAAGAGGTTTTCCATCTGCATCAAAACCTGTGGAGTATCACCGTAACGGACTGTAGTGCATGACAAACCAATCTCATGCAATTCTTTCTCAAGCCAACTCTCCGAGGTTACTAACCAGCGCAGATCTGGTAGACGAAGACCGTCCCATAAGATACCTGACGTTTTCATTCGATAGTGATATGGATCGTAGAGCAGAGTTAGGATCGTGGTTTGCTGTAAGAGATTATCGTAGCGAGATGCATCAATATGTCCTCGAACGAACAAGATGTTACTATATTTTGCCGCCGCAGTATCCAGTGTGGCGATAACATCCGCAAAGTTGCGCGCCGCATTCCAAAAGTGATGATTAAAGTGAAAAATAAAGTTCACGTCTGGCCATTGCCGAGCCCCAGCCATGGTCAAGTGGGCGCTCCATTTTAGTCCTTTTTCGTTTTTGGGTGAGCCCAGATAGAGTAGTACGCATGGTTTCTTTGATGGTACTTGAAGCATGGGTAGCGACCGATAATTGACCGCAGGATGCAGAATTACGGTGCCATAAGGCCAGAGAGATTGCCAGATCTTTTGGTAGCCTCGGCACGATGTGCCTAACGTGACCTTCACTCCGCGCCGTTGGGCTGCTTGCCATAATAACTGGAACGCTAGTCGATAACGTAACCATTCCGGTTCTTGTTCCTGGACATCCGAGACCGTACTTGGGGCAAACATCATCAGTGCCACCAATTGTGTGGGCGCCCGTGCTTGCCAGCGCCACAATGCTCGAGCGAGTGCGATAAAGTGAAGGCTGTAACCGGTATGGAACAACCAGGCATCGGATAATGGGATCAACGAGGCTAGTTCTGTAATCTCGTCCGCGAAGCGATCAGCCAGCTGCTGATAAATTCCGAGATCAAGCCGTTCAATATTCGGATAATAACAAGGAGTGACAAAATGTGGGACTAGTATTGCACCAGTAGCCCTAATTTCGTCAGCTGTACTGCTGTCGATAGAACGGGATGCCACTAGAGTGACGTACCATCCTGCTTTGGTGAGCGACTCCACCAATTGTCGGTTAACGTCATGGTGATGAGAGTTGCGGTGAGCATAACCGGGGTCAAAAATTATCAGCCGCACTATGCTTCCTGTGTCTTCCAGAGTTGCCTGACCAGTTGCTGAAAACGGCGCGCAGTGGCCACCTCAGTCTGCCCGTTACAACAATCCAATGCCTGTTTGCCCAATCGTTGCAACTCGTCCCGCCCCATATCTCGGGTACGCAGCAATGCTTCCGCCAAGCCATCTGGGGGGTGGTACTTCAACGCTTGGTTGCCATCGGCCATTTCGGTAAACATTCCTAAGTTTGGAACAATACATGGCAACGCAAAGACACTCGCCTGATAGTAACTCCCGGAGGTAAAAATCGCTCGATACGGAAGTACCGCAATATCAGTTCGGAGGCAGAGCCATGCCAACTCAGCATCAGTCAGCCGGCGATCAATGACGATCAAGTGCTTAACTTGCTTCTTAGTTAGTTGCGCCAAGAAGTGACGTAGCGCGTCGTCATTGATTCTTCCAGCAATCACGAGTTTCTCACTTTGTAAGGCTCCCTGTTGATGAAGCGAGATGAATTGACGCACCAAGTCCTCCGTGCCTTTGTACGGACGGAGCAGACCAAAACAGAGGTAGTACCGAGATCTATCCCACTTTGTCATCATCGGGGATATTTCAGGGGGGCATTGCGGGGTTAATTGCAACATTGAGTCATACAGCGGATGGGGTAACACCCTTGCCTTGTCCCCCAAGTCAATTTTCAGTAGTTGCTCCAACGTGAACCGTGCACTTTCATTGTGAAAAAGTATCAGGTCGGAGCAACGACTCATCCATTGAAGCACGTATTGATTCAATTCCCGTTCATCGCAGTTAATATCATGCTCATAAAGATTATGAACACTCCAGAGCAGCTTGGCGCCTAATGCACGGAGTATATATAACCGACCAAAATACTGATCGATTGTTTCTCGATCAGTATAGTTATTACGCAACCCAAAAAAAATCTGGCGAAGCCAATGTTGGTGAATAATGAGTTGCTGAGGATTTCGTGCCTGATCTTCAATAACTAAACTTATTTTTCTGTTTTCAAGTGAGACGAAAGGTATATCGCCCTCGCTAGTTTCCCGGTACAAAATCTTCTGATACCAATTGTTCTGGTAATTAGGAGTGTAATAGCCGATGAGCGGATGCCGTGGTACGGGACTTATCCCTTGTTGCTGACGCATCAAGCGTATCTGTTCTACCTGGCGCCACCAAAAGATGTTATTCATAAAGGGGATATCTGCCTCAATACCTTAGGCTGTTTCTGGAAAACTCTTACCTCTCGAATAGTAGACATTATCGGAAACCTGTTTTTTGTTAGAAACATCAGTTTATGGTATAATAT
>CAUYUB010000633.1:0-1079 GCA_963575685.1 Gammaproteobacteria bacterium
TCAGGGTAAATACACACCTCATTTCAAGCCGGGCAAGGAGATTCGGGAACGGGTTGGTTTGATAAGTCTAAAATAATTCCAGCAGGCAGTGATGATCCTGAATAAGTACACGTGGAGTCACGGAAATCGTGAACGTACTAACTGGATGAGACCGGGCTGCCCCATATCAAGGGCGCCCAGACCCAATAGTCATGTCTGCCGAGGTACTCGCTTTCCCAATGTTGGCGATCACATCCCATGTCACATTTATAAGTGAAATTTGCCGGTGATGGTAAGGGAATTAGTTGTAAACACAACCCATCAGTTGTTTACAGAGACACGAGAGAATGCGGCTTCCGCTGCTAACATCACAAATAATTAGGTGTTAGCAACTGTGATAGGTCAAGGCGAAGAGGAAGAGGCAGTCAGTCAGTATCCGTCCACAATTTCTGTGGATAACCCTACGAACAACTCACCTATATCGGCGTCGGTATGGGGGCATTGGGATGTGACCAAGGATTGAGCAGTAGGTCTATCTTCCGCCATCGGTCTATGGATTGTTTACGGATTACTTGTTAATATAGGTACGTAAACAGTTTACCATACCAACCGCCAACCGGGAGAACCCATGGCCGACCGAAAGACGTACATGCGCGAGTACATGCGAAACCGACGCCAGCAGGCGCGGGAGCGGCTTGCCGCTGCCACGGTCGTGAAGGCTACTCACCAGGCGTTGACGGAGGATCGATACCGCGCCATCGTTCGGGAGGAAATCGAGCAGGCAATGGGACCATTGCGGGAGTTGTTGGCAGGATTGACCGTAGATACGGCTAGCCGTTTGGTGGAATCCATCTCTGAAGCATCGCCCTCGCTAACTGATGTTATCGTTAATATCGTTAACAAGGCCACGGACCAGACCGTCCCAGTCCTACCAGAAGCGCCGATAGCGTTACCCGTCAACAGTTATATAGAGCCCACGCCTACAATACCGGAGCAGGCGGAACTCATCCCGTATTGGAAGCCGAATCCTCGGGAACCGTCCGATCCACGCTGCCAGGCGGTGAACCGGGATGGCTCACGGTGTAAGTGCAAGAGCGAGG
>CAUYUB010000634.1:0-1077 GCA_963575685.1 Gammaproteobacteria bacterium
GTCTCCTAACTCATTCACAAATTGCAATAGTTCGTCAAACGTTGAGCCGTTTGCGGTAGCCACATGAGCGGCCCCATCAGCGTTGGACATAAAATCTTGAACCGTCCAAAGTCCGTTTTCACGCATGTGGTTGGCAAACTCTTTGGGGTCGGCACATGGGAAGTCTTGCCAAAAAACGCCGTATGGGATACCGGCGAGCAGGTCGTCAGCGTGCGCTTTTGTGCCCTGCTCCCGCAGCTCTTTTCCGGGCAAGATTACCCTAGTAAGCTGCCCGTCAATATTTTGTTCAACCAACACGTTGACGCCTGCGATTGATCGGACTATGCGCACGTCAACCAACTCTTTGATTGGTTCATCGGTCATGATTTTTTTACTCCTGGTCGTCATACACTGGCTACCTTTGCCGCTTTGTTCATTGCATTTTGCAGAGCAGCCCTAAATAATGGTTGGTGCTTTTTGGTAATAATTTTGCTAAAATTGCGCGGGGCAGTCCCAGGATGGATGACGCCTTTTGAAAATACGGTCGTGCCGAACACACCACCAGGAACTGCCGTAATTACATTGGGTACACTTTTTGCCGCATAACCAGACATAAATGCCAACACGCCGCCCGGCTTTTTGGGAAGGATCAAATGTTCCCTCGTGCCCTGGCTACAAAAACTGTTGTTGATAAACCACTCAAAAAGATTTTGCCAGGGACTCCAGAAATGGAAAGTCTGTTAGCAATCGGGTATCCTGACATCGGAACTCGCAAGAAGGCCGAGGCCATTCTCAAGGAGCGTAAGGAAAATCCTGCTCTTTGGCCCTACGAAGTAGCGCAACGGGCTGAGGCCTTCTTGCAAGCTCTTGATGCAACCCCGAAAGTGATCGACACCGATCCCGGCATTCGGTCTACCTAGAGGAGGTAGAATGATGAATATTCCTTTGACACGGCTGACCCCGTTTTACCCTGGACAGGTAGGCGTTCCTGGTAGCGATTTGCCGATTGGGCTTCGCAACCAATCCACGGCGCTGACGCTGTATGTCAGTACCATTCACCCATCGGCAAACTTATTCAACGATGGGACAAACCCTGAG
>CAUYUB010000635.1:0-1076 GCA_963575685.1 Gammaproteobacteria bacterium
TTCCGGCCTCATCCTGTTCCGCAATCCGTTCGATTCCTACGAGTCGCTCATCGTCAGCAAGAGAGATCAGCTTCACCCCCTGAGTATTGCGCCCGACCTGAGAAACCTCCGCTGCTCGGGTGCGCACTAACGTCCCGGCGTTGGTGATGAGCATGATCTCATCCTCATCCCGAACCAGGGCCGCGCCTACCACTGACCCATTGCGCTCACTGGTCTGGATGGAAATGACGCCCTGCCCTCCTCTCCCCTGGAGACGATATTCTTCAATGGGCGTGCGCTTGCCGTAGCCGTTCTCGGTAACCGTGAGTACACAGCCTAGACCCGCCACCATCAGCGCAATCACTCGGCTGCCTTCCTGGAGGGTGATGCCGCGCACCCCGGTAGCATCTCGGCCCATGGAACGGACATCTTCCTCGGGAAAGCGTACCGCTTTACCATCGCTGGCAAAAAGCATGATCTCGCGAGAACCATCGGTCAGTTCTACCCCGATGAGGTGGTCGCCTTCGCGTAGACCCACGGCGATGAGGCCCGAAGGTCGCGGGCGAGAGATCTCGGCGAGCGGGATCTTTTTTACCACACCCTGCTGGGTGGCCATGAAGACATACTTTCCTTCGCTGTACTCCCGAACCGGCAATATCGCATTAATCCGCTCATCTTCTTCCAGAGGCAGCAGATTGACGATCGGCTTGCCGCGTCCCCCCGGTCCTGCCTGCGGTAGTTGGTGGACCTTGACCCAATAGACTTTACCGCGACTGGATAAACACATCAGAGTGTCGTGGGTGTTGGCCACGAACAATTTATCGATGAAATCCTCTTCCTTAACGTTGGCTGCCGCTCGTCCCTTACCGCCCCGGCGTTGGGCACGATACAACGATAGGGACTGATATTTGGCGTAGCCGGTGTGGGAGAAGGTCACCACCACATCTTCCTCGGTGATCAGGTCTTCCATGGTCAGGTCTTGCTGATCGATCTGGATTTCCGTGCGGCGAGGGTCGGCAAACTGGGTGCGGATCGCCAACAATTCTTCGCGGATAACCGCCATCAGACGTTCGGTATTGCCGAGGATCGTCAACAAT
>CAUYUB010000636.1:0-1065 GCA_963575685.1 Gammaproteobacteria bacterium
CGCGCGCGCCGGTTAGCTTGTCGTTAGGCACCGAAATCGCTTTTGGTGTAGTCGGGCCCGTCGAAAAGAAACGGTAACTGGCGTTACCGTTAGGCGCTGAAATCTATGAGGAGGAGCCGGATTCAATTATCCGGTGGCGTTCAATTCGGGGCTGGCATTGTAAACCGAGGGTTGGTTTCGTTAGTTTCCGAGTTGGCGAGGTCGGTCAGTTCGGAAATGGTTAAACCTTGCCTAGCGTTGTTGAGCATTAGCCGGAAGCATTCGATTCGGGTCTGGCGTTGTAAACCGAGGGTTGGTTTCGTTAGTTTCCGAGTTGTCGAGGTCGGTTAGTGCGGAAGCGGTTAAACCTTGGCCCGGCGTTGTTGAGCATTAGCCGGAAGCATTCGGTTCGGGTCTGGCGTTGTAAACCGAGGGTTAGTTTCGTTAGTTTCCAACTTGGCAAGGTCGGTTAGTGCGGAAGCGGTTGAACCTTGGTTGGCGTTGTTGAGCATTAGTCGTTAGCATTCGGTTCGGGTCTGGCGTTGTAAACCGAGGGTTGGTTTTGTTAGTTTCCGAGTCGGCGAGGTCGGTCAGTTCGGAAACGGTTAAACCTTGGCCCGGCGTTGTTGAGCATTAGCCGGAGGCATTTGGTTCTGGTCTGGCGTTGTAAACCGAGGGTTGGTTATCATTAGCTTCCAACTTGGCGAGGTCGGTCAGTTCGGAAACGGTTGAACCTTGGCCCAGCGTTGTTGAGCATTAGCTGGAGGAATTCGGTTCAGGTCTGGCGTTGTAAACCGAGGGTTGGTTTCGTTAGTTTCCGAGTTGGCGAGGTCGGTCAGCGTTCTAAACCGAGGGTTGGTTTCGTTAATTTCCGACTCGTCGAGGTCGGTTAGTGTGGAACCGGTTGAATTGTGGTTAGGTGTTGTTGGTATTACCAGGTGGCCTTGAATTCGGCGCCAGCGTTGTAAGGCGAGAATTGAGTCGTTGGCTGGTAAAGAATTTGGTAAAGGTTTCGGTAATTGCACAGGTTGTTGTTTTTAAAGTCAAAACCGCCTAACAAGTCGTATATGGACTCCTCCCGTATTG
>CAUYUB010000637.1:0-1064 GCA_963575685.1 Gammaproteobacteria bacterium
CTTCGGACGTCCCCCCGGTTATCGTGGTTCCTATCGGCAATGGTGCGAGAACCATGTCGCGCCCCAAGTAGTCTTCGAGATACTCTCGCCCGGCAACCGGGCTGCGGAGATGTCCCACAAATTTCGTTTTTACGAACGCTATGGTGTCGAGGAATACTATGTCCACGATCCGGAACGGGGGAAACTTAATGGTTGGCTGCGTCAAGTGGACCGATTAGAACAACTGCCAAGCATGGAGGGTTGGGTCAGTCCGCGATTAGGAATTCGTTTTCATTTAGAGGGTATCGAACTGGTGGTATACCGACCGGACGGATACCGGTTTGAGACCTTTCTCGAACAAGGACGACGTGCCACGGCAGAACACCAACGCGCGGAACGCCTAGCTGAACGATTACGGGCGTTGGGCATCGACCCTAATCTAGAAGATCCGTAAAATAGAGACCAACCAAGCGTTTGCGTTCCGCTTTGCTAATGGCGAATGGGAGATAAAATATGACCGCTATTGCTACGACGATTACAGAAAGCGAGCGGATTCCGCGAGCCGCGAGATCGCGTCTGGTGCCTGATGTGCGTCGTAAGACTGAAATCGTCTATCCCGATAGCGATGGCAAACCCATGGCCGATAATACCCTCCAATATGAAATCATCGTCACCCTTCAGGGCAATCTTGCCGTATTATTTGGCGACCGACCCGATGTATTCGTCGCGGGGGATCTGCTCTGGTATCCCGTAGAGGGGAACAATAAACTTCGGCTTGCCCCCGATGTAATGGTGGCCTTCGGACGTCCCCCCGGTTATCGTGGTTCCTATCGGCAATGGTGCGAGAACCATGTCGCGCCCCAAGTAGTCTTCGAGATACTCTCGCCCGGCAACCGGGCTGCGGAGATGTCCCACAAATTTCGTTTTTACGAACGCTATGGTGTCGAGGAATACTATGTCCACGATCCGGAACGGGGGAAACTTAATGGTTGGCTGCGTCAAGTGGACCGATTAGAACAACTGCCAAGCATGGAGGGTTGGGTCAGTCCGCGATTAGGAATTCGTTTTCATTTAGAGGGTATCGA
>CAUYUB010000638.1:0-1063 GCA_963575685.1 Gammaproteobacteria bacterium
GTAACCTACGATCTCACAGAGGCGCTGGTTGAAGCGCATCCAATGGCCGTCAGGTGTCACATGGGGGATGCCCACGGCTACCTGTTCGAAAGTAGCACGGAAACGCCGTTCTGCCGTCTCCAGGGCGCGCACTTGGGCCAATTCGTTGAGGGCGATGCGCAGGCGCTGCTGCTGCCAGAGCATTCCGATAAAGGCAGCCGCCACGACCAGTGCCGCCAGGGTCAACCCGCCCGCCACCCAAGCCAGGTTACGGACACTTGCCACGGCCTCTTCCTCATCGACTTTGGCAATGAGTGTCCAAGGGGATTCGGGTACCGGCAGGGCAACGGCCAAGACCCGGACCCGACGATAGTCTAGGCCTCCAATCAATCCTTCTTGGGTATGCAGGGCCTGGGCGGCCATGGAATCAAGGGTGTCCACGGGTTGGCGCAAATTGAGCGCGGTCCCCTGACGGTGGCGTAATTCATTGAGGTAAAGGATTTCATCCCCTTCTCGGCGGACCAGTAAGGTCTCGCCGCTGGCACTGGGCAGGGGCCACGATTGGATGAAAGGAAACAGATAGCTGTTGGGTCGCATCTCAAGAAAGACCACGGCCGGCATATGGCCGCCACCAGACGCAGCCACCGGTGCCACGTAGCCCATTTGGATGGCATTGTCCGTGGAACGACGATGGAGATCGACGAGGGTCAGCGCCCCGGTGCGGGTTGATTCTATTGCGGCCGCAGTAAGCTGTTCCGAGATGGTCAGCCCCGGACCTGCCCCCAGGAGGAGGTGACCCGAGGCGTCTAGGATCGCAACATTGGTGTAGTTGGAGGTCCCGCGGACCCCTTCCAAGAGGGCGATGATTTGGTCCCGATCCGCATTGTCGGCATACTTGAGCCAGCCACCCAGGGCGATCCTAAGGGTGGAACTGCGGGCGAGCGCATCGGTATCGGTACGGCGTTCTTCGAGCCAAGTGGCAAGACCGGTGGCTTTGAGTCGGGCAATGGCACCCAGCGCGTCGAACTCATGGGTGCGCAGAGCGGTGGAGAGGCTGTGGAAGGCAATTGCACCAACGATGGCA
>CAUYUB010000639.1:0-1061 GCA_963575685.1 Gammaproteobacteria bacterium
GAAGTCGTTGTACAACGCCATTGCTGCGGAACTGCCGAAAGACTATAACGAATTCCTTCCCAACCATTACACTCGCTGGCATGAGGCAGATTCCAGCCTACCAAATACCGAGATTCGTATGGCCATCCCCGTTCCCAGCCTAGGGGGACGTGCCTTTCTGGAGGATCGGATGTTGCAGGGTGCCTGCCGTACCATCCCTGAAATAAAAACTATCTTTGGTGCTGAAAATCGGGTCAAACAGTGCATCGCCCTACGTAGCGACAAACGGATTATCGAACTGGATACCCCCTATGATCGGAACGTGGTACAAACCTTGGCTGCCTCTCCTCCCGGTACACTCGCGGTGCTCCCTCTGCGCTTCGCTACCGAACATCAGGATTCCCTCAAGGTGCAACCCTTTGACGGTGTAATACCGACCACCGAGACGGTGTCCAACCATGAATATCATTTTACCCGACCTCTCTACTTTTTGGTCAAAAAGGCCCACATCAAGAACTACTGGGGTAAGGGATTAGTATCCGGTCTGCGTGAATTCATTACTGAGATCACCCGAGAATCGACCATTGGACCGGGTAGCTACCTAGCCCAGCTGGGCGTGTTTCCCATAGAAGAAAAAAGACGCAACCAGATTCGCGAGGCCAGCCTACGACTTACCATCATCGACCGCTGACGAGACAGAGAATCAATGAGATGAATATCAAACAAATTGCTCATCGTTTAGCGGGAACGATGATGGTCATGGCCCTACTCGCCGTACCGGTTGCCATCGGCGCAACTGATTCCCCCTCAACCAATGGCGTGGCGGAGACAATTGCTGCTCCTCCCATTGATTTGGTCGATGAACGACCTAGCCTCATCGGCGCGGTATGGGACTATTCGACCCAAACCGTAGGATGGGTTTGGGGTGGTTTGCGTAACAATGTTTTTTCCTGGTTCGCCCCTCCGACACCCACCAGCCTGACCCAATCAGTGTCCAAACAGGATGCCGTCCAGCTCTTCAAACTGTTGGGCGATGCCGGCTACAAGCTCAAAAAGATTGAGACCGATGTTGGCCTCATTCC
>CAUYUB010000640.1:0-1060 GCA_963575685.1 Gammaproteobacteria bacterium
GGTGGAACGAGGCTGGCGTCCGTTGTGGGTGATGGATTTCCCGATGTTCGAGCGCGATGAGCAAGCCGGGCGTTGGGCGGCCCTCCACCACCCCTTCACTGCCCCGCGGGTGGACGACATTGAGGCGCTACGCGCCAATCCGGGCTCTACCCTGTCCCGTGCCTATGATTTGGTCCTCAATGGTACCGAGGTGGGTGGCGGCTCGATTCGTATCCACCGCCCGGAACTGCAACAGGCGGTCTTCGGACTGCTCGGCATTGGCGCGGAGGAAGCGGAAGAGAAATTTGGCTTCCTGCTCACGGCGTTGGGTTATGGTGCACCTCCCCATGGCGGTATTGCCTTCGGGTTGGACCGGCTTGTCATGCTGATGACCGGCTCGGCCTCAATTCGCGATGTCATCGCCTTCCCCAAGACCCAAACCGCCGCCTGCCCGCTCACCGGTGCCCCTTCCGTAGCCACCGACGAACAGTTGCGCGAGCTGGGGATCCGCCGACGGCACGGGGTGGGTGAATCCCCAGCAAAACCAGCCTAGGGGGCAAACTCCTAGTGAATGGGTATGTAACCGCTACCGTGGAGTGGCTCAACCACCATCCCCACTGGGCAGGCATCACGGTATTCCTGATCAACCTTTCCGAATCGCTGGTGGTGGTGGGCCTGTTTGTGCCCGGTACCATCATTATGTTCGGCATTGGCGCCCTGGTAGCTTTGGGGGCGATGGGGCTGTGGGCGACCCTGGCTTGGGCTATTTTCGGTGCGCTCGTGGGTGATGGGGTGAGCTATATCATCGGACGCTATTACCGAGAACATCTCCGTACGCTGTGGCCATTCAACCGTCACCCGGAATGGCTCGAACGAGCCGAACGTTTTTTTGTCCGCCACGGTGCCAAGAGCGTGGTATTCGGTCGCTTCGCGGGGCCGGTAAGACCCATCATTCCGGCGGTGGCGGGGATGATGGGAATGTCCGCCGGACGCTTCTACTGGGCAAACTTCCTTTCTGCCATCACCTGGGCGCCAGCTTACATCCTTCCCGGTGTGGTGTTTGGGACCTCCTTGAGCTTGG
>CAUYUB010000641.1:0-1058 GCA_963575685.1 Gammaproteobacteria bacterium
AAGACCCGGTCACGCCCGGTCATCATCGTATCCAACAACCGATGCAGACGCTGCACGGTCTTTAGGTGGGCGACGCTGTTCAGGAGGCCATCACCGGTGGCGGAAGCACTGGGGTGAGGTGGAGCATTGGGTACGTCTACGTTCTCGTCGATAAGTAGCCCGAGCACGCCATCAGACGGCGCGGGATCACCCATGACAATCCGCACCTCCTCATCGTCTTTGTTGTCCGGTGTGACCAACCACAAAGGAAAATTGGAAAGTACGCCACCATCTACAACGGTGTGCCCGGTAATATCTTTGCCGCAATAGGTACCCCATGCGGAGTCCCAACGTACTTCCTGCCACAGGAACGGAATGCTCATGGACATGCGCACTGCCCAGGCAACCGGGCAATTCGGCGCGGTACGGTGGTTCAGCACTAACAGCTCCCGATTTTCAGTATCGGCAGCCACGACGGAGAGATCCCTTTGGGTGCTACGGTAAAAATCGGCCAAGGTTGCCGCCCCCCAACCCGCTTGTTTGGCGTCAAGCTTCTCGCGTAGCCAAGCGATCATTTTGTCGCCGGCGTACATTCCGCCACGCTCTACAAAAGAAAAAATCTCGCGGTACGCCCCAAGTTTTATCAACTGGTTAAAAATAATGCGGTCGGCAGATTGTTCCCAGCTTTCTGGAACATAAGGAATATCAATGTATTTAAAGATTGCGGAGGTAAGACTTTGGTCAATATCTTCCGGCAGAAAGGTTTCAGGAGTATCCATAAAACTGGTAAAGCATGGGCGGCCATCCTCCAATTTTTCATTGATCGCACCTAGCATTTCAGCTGGTTTATATCCAGCTGCCAACAAGGTAGCGGTGATGGCACCGGCGGAGGTCCCTACCATCCTTCCCGCCTCAATCCCGCGACTCGCCAGTTCCTCCAGTGCTCCGACAAATACCGAGCCTTTAGCCCCACCGCCTTCAAAGACCATATCATATTTAGCCATTCGTTATTTCTCCACGTAATGAGCAAACAACCTTTGCATTGCTATTTTATAGGGCGAACTTATTGGTTATCAATA
>CAUYUB010000642.1:0-1052 GCA_963575685.1 Gammaproteobacteria bacterium
GAGGCAAGCAGGTCGGTGGAATCTACTGGTTGGGGGTGTACCTCCATCCGGCCGGACTCAATCTTGGATAGATCGAGAATATCGTTGATGAGCCGGAGTAACTCACCGCCGGCTTGGTGGACAATCTCGGCGCGTTTAATTTCCTCGTCATCCAGGTGGCCGTTGTCGTTGTGGACCAACATCTTGGACAGCAGAATAATGGAGTTGAGCGGCGTGCGCAGCTCGTGGGACATATTGGCAAGAAAGTCCGATTTGTAGCGGCTGGCCTGTTCCAGGGCGCGGTTGCGGCTCTCCAAATCCGCTGCCTGTTGGTGTAGCTGCTGTTGTTGCTCCTCCAATTGAGCATTGGTTTGCTGGAGTTCTTCGGTCTGTTGCTGTAATTGCTGCTGCTGTTCCTCCAACTGGGTGTTGGTCTGTTGGAGTTCCTCGGATTGTTGCTGCAACTGCTGCCGTTGTTCCTCCAATTGGGCGTTACTTTGCTGAAGTTTTTCGGACTGCTGTTGCAGTTGCAGTTGCTGTCCCTCCAGGCGCTGGTTGACCTCTTGGAGGCGTCGGCCCTGTTCGCGAGCCTCATTGGTCAGCGCCTCGCTGGTCATGAGCAGGTCTTGGATGCGTTGGTGCTGGAGTGCAACGAAGAAGAAGGAAGAGATAGTCTCGGCTGCGGCGCTGAGGTAGTTCATCTGGTATTCCTCCAGATGTTCGATGGTGGCTACCTCAATGACGCCGTAGAGCGTGTCTTCGTGCAGCAGGGGCCAGGTGTAGGTGTAGCGCGCAGGAACATGGAGGGTGCCGGTCGTAATGGCCGTGGGGGGGAGATCGGTCCCGATCGAACCAGCGTAGAGCACAATCGGCCGCTTCTCTCGCGCTACCTGTCCTACCGCACCCTCGCCGAGGCGGATGCGGGCGCCGAGGGTGGCTCGTTCGGTGTACATGAAGCTGCCGAGCAGGTCGAGGACCCCCTCGGCGGAGTTCCAGGTGTAGATCACCCCGCGTCCTGCTTTCAGATAACGGCCGACTTGGCTCAGTGCAAGGTCGGCAAGATGTGGTGGGTC
>CAUYUB010000643.1:0-16936 GCA_963575685.1 Gammaproteobacteria bacterium
AACTACGCTGATGCTGCAATTCATGGAACGACTTAACCATGAAGGCGATTATGTGGCACTCTATGCCGATATCGAAGAAGGACAGTCCTGGCGCAATCAGGTGGACAAGGTTAATCGCGTCATTATCAATGAAATAAAACTCAACGCCTGCATTTACCTAGCGCAAGAATATCATCCCAGTTCGATGTGTTTGGAGGGTGTCGAACAGTTCGGCGAATTCTTGAGCCATTGGTGTATGGAACTTTCCAAACCGCTGGTACTGTTCCTCGATGAAGTCGATGCGTTGATTGGTGATAGCCTGATTAATGTACTGCGTCAATTGCGTGGGGGTTATAACAAGCGTCCGCGGGCATTTCCTCATGCCCTCTGCATCATTGGTCTGCGTGATATCCGCGACTACCGCATCTATTCCGACAGTAGCCAGCGTTACATTGTCGGCGGTTCCGCCTTCAATATCAAAGAGAAATCCATCCTGCTGGATAATTTCACCATAGAGCAGGTCCATGGGCTTTATGCCCACATACGGAAATTACCGGATAGGGTTTCAGTGAGGCGGCGCTGGAACGTATCTATTGGTACAGTCAGGGACAACCGTGGTTGATCAACGCACTGGGACGGGAACTATGCTTTGAGGAATATGCCGTAGCTCGTGAACGCACCGTGCAGGAGGAGGATGTCGACAACGCAGCGGAAATCCTCATTCTGCGCCGCGATACGCATATCGACCAACTCGCCGACAAACTCAGCGAGCCCCGGGTAGCGAAGATTATCGGTGAAATTCTGGTTGGTGAGGAACGGGACGAGGCGGAACGGAGTGATGCCGATACGCGTACCACCTTCAATGAGGACAGGCAATATCTGCTGGATCTGGGACTGGTACGGCAAGGGGCACAAGGCTTGGAAATCGCCAATCCGATCTATCGGGAGGTGATTCCTCGCGAATTGACCACCTATCGACAGGATATGGACAGGATATGATTGGTCAGAACCCCACTTGGTATGTTTTACCCAACGGTAAGTTGGATATCGAAAAAGTATTGAATCGCTATATCGAATGTTATAAGGAACATTCAGAATTGGTAACCAAGCGCAGCACCTATACTGAAGCGGCGCATCATTTGCTGTTCATGGCCTGGCTCCAGCGCATCGTCAATGGTGGCGGACGTATCAGCCGTGAATATGCTGCAGGGTTGGGGCGTATTGACCTGTGTATCGATTTCGCGGGAGAGCGTTTCGGGTTTGAGCTGAAGTTGTTCAACAAGAAAGCACTTCAGCGTGGCCTGGAACAATTGAGCGAGTACCTGACCCGACTGAGTTTGGCACATGGTCGGTTAATCTTGTTTAGCCGTTTACACCAAATCGATCTAGAGCAGGCTGGGCGGCGTGAGGTCATTGAATATCGCATGAAGCGGATTGAAGTGATCTACTTATAAACTCTACCGATCCGACATCTGAATTATTTCGACGCCGGCGGTTTCCAACATCCGGACCAAACGAATGAGGGGCAGGCCGATGAGGGCATTCGGGTCATCGCCTTCCAAACGCTCAAAAAGTACAACGCCTAAGGCTTCGGAACGGAATGAGCCGGCGCAGTGGTAGGGCTGCTCCCGACGTAAGTAGCGTTCGATCAGCGCTTCCGAAAGTGGACGAAAGACCACGGCATAGGGAATCACTTCCACCTCGGCGCGACCCGTAGCGGCATCAAGAAGACACAAGCCGGTGAGAAATTCGACCCGTCGCCCCGAAGCGGCACGCAGTTGGGTCACTGCATCGGCGTGGTCACCGGGCTTACCAATGATTCGACCATCCAGGACGGCCACTTGGTCGGACCCGATGATCAGCGCATTGGGATAGCGTCCCGCGACTGCGCGTGCCTTTCCCTCGGCGAGGCGATATACCAATGCCTGCGGGGCTTCATCGGGGAGGGGCGTTTCGTCCAGTTCGGGGGCTACACACTCGAACGGTAGTCCAAGGCGGGTGAGAAGTTCGCGACGAAAAGGGGAAGTGGAGGCAAGAATGAGGTGCGCCATAAAGAACAACCAAATAAGGTGAAAGATAAAAAATAACCCCCAGTCAAAACACTAAAAGATTTTTCTTTTGTGCTTAAAAGAAAGATCTTTCGGTGTTTTGACTGGGGTTGTTTTTGCTTTTGGTTTTTTCTACCCGATTTCGATCAGGGCATCATCTGGGACGACGGTATCGCCTTTGGCTACATGGATGGCCAGCACTTTTCCAGCGATGGGGGCATGGATTTCGGTTTCCATTTTCATGGCCTCGACCACCAAGACTGGAGCACCGGCTTTTACCTCCTGACCCACCTGTACCAGGATATCGATGATAGTACCGGGCATAGAGGTAGTAACATGGCCCGGTTTGCTTGCTTTGGGACGCCCCCCTTTACCAGTGGTAGTGCGTGCGGTACTTCCGCTATCCGGGGTGATCTCCTCAATGGCCTCGACCAGTACCTCTTCGGGCATTCCGTCGAGCGTGACGTAAAAGGGGCGCTGGGTTTTGGCCTTGTGGCCGGTACCGGTGACCTTAATATGGTAAGTCTCGCCATGAAAGGTGATACGAAAATCCACTGGTGCGTCGGAAGGCGCGAGCTGGGTATTGCCGGTCCGAGGCAAGGAATCCAGGGGCTCGGGTTTGAGGGTGCCGGTGTTACGTTCCTCCAAGAACTTGCGGCCCACCTCGGGGAACATCGCATAGGAAAGGATATCTTCCTCGCTCCGGGCAGTCCCTTCGATCTGGGTGCGTAGATCGTCCATCTCGGCGCGCAACAGATCCGCTGGCCGGCATTCAATAACCGGCTCGTTACCGATAGCCTGCTGGCGCACCAAAGAATTGACCTCACCAGGGGCGCGGCCATATTTTCCCTGGAGGTAGAGTTTGACCTCGTTGGTAATATTCTTGTAGCGAGTCCCGGTAAGAACATTAAACAATGCCTGGGCACCGACAATTTGGGAGGTCGGGGTAACCAACGGCGGAAAACCCAGGTCCTCACGCACCCGTGGGATCTCCGCAAGCACCTCGTTCATCCGGTCAAGGGCGCCCTGTTCGCGGAGTTGATTGGAGAGGTTGGAGATCATCCCTCCTGGTACCTGGGTGACCTGTACCCGGGTATCCAGGCCGGTATATTCGCTTTCGAACTGATGATATTTTTTACGCACGGCATAGAAATAAAACCCAATCTCCTGAAGCAGAGCCAAATCCAACCCGGTATCCCAAACCGTATCGCGGAAGGCGGCTACGATGCTCTCGGTTGCTGGGTGGGCGGCCCCGTCGCCGAAGGCGGAGATAGCCGTATCGACGTGGTAGCAGCCGCGCTCCGCCGCCAGGTATTGGCAGATCGCGGATAACCCCGAGGTCGCATGGGAGTGCAGCGCGAGCGGTATCCTCACCGCTGCCGCTAGGGCTGGGACCAACTCGCAAGTCGCCGCCGGGGTGAGCAGGCCGGCCATATCCTTGATGGCGATGGAATCGCAACCCATTTCCTCCAGTTCTTTCGCCATCTGCACAAAGCCTTCCACGGTATGGACCGGGCTCGTGGTATACGAGATGGCACCCTGGGCATGTCGGCCGGTCGCCTTGACCGCCTCTATCGATACCCGCAGATTGCGAATATCGTTAAGGGCGTCGAAGATACGAAAGACATCCATGCCGTTGTCGGCGGCACGCCGAATAAAGGTGCGCACCACATCATCGGAATAGTGGCGATAGCCGAGTAGATTCTGTCCGCGCAACAACATTTGCAGCCGGGTGTTGGGGAGGGCTTTACGCAGTTTGCGTAGTCGCTCCCAGGGGTCTTCCTTGAGAAAGCGTAAGCAGGCATCGAAAGTAGCTCCCCCCCAAACCTCTAACGACCAGAAACCGACCTGGTCGAGTTTCGGACAAATGGGGAGCATATCTTCCGTCCGCATGCGTGTGGCGATTTTGGACTGATGAGCATCGCGGAGGGTGGTGTCGGTAATCAATACGCGTGGCATGGGGGTCCCCGTCGAGTCGCAGGTGTTATAGCCCGAGGTGGGCAACAATAGCGGCGGCAATGGCGGTCGCGGCGTTTGCCGGGTTACGCCGGGTAGTGTAGCGGATCAGCTCCGGGTGGCTTTCCACGAAACCGGTATCAAAATGTCCGCTCTGAAATTCTTCATTTTTCAGGATTTCGTGGTAGTAGGGGAGGGTGGTCTTGACCCCATCTACCCCCATATCGATCAGCGCACGACGGCCGCGGGCGAGTACGTCGTTCCAGGATAATGCCCATACCGTCAGCTTTACTGCCAAAGAATCGTAATAGGGCGGGATTTCGTAGCCGGTATAGATGGCGGCATCGGTGCGTACCCCAGGGCCACCGGGAGCCAGGTAGCGGGTAATCCGTCCGAAGCTCGGCAGAAAGTCGTTGGCCGGGTCTTCCACGTTGATCCGGAATTGCATGGCATAACCGCGTAGGGCGACCTCTTCTTGACGGTAGCGCAGGGGACGACCCGCGGCAATCCGGATCTGCTCCTGGACGATATCGATACCGGTAATGGTTTCGGTAATGGTATGTTCCACCTGAAGCCGGGTGTTCATCTCCATGAAATAGAAGTTGTCCTCATCGTCCATCAGGAATTCGACGGTACCGGCGTTGGTATAGCCCACCGCCTGCGCGGCACGCACACCCAATTCACCGAGATATTTACGCTGGGCGACGGTGAGCTGGGGCGAGGGGGCAATCTCAATGAGTTTTTGGTGACGGCGCTGGATGGAGCAGTCGCGCTCGAAGAGGTGGATAACATTGTCATGATGGTCGGCCAAAATCTGCACCTCAATGTGACGGGGCCGAACGATGCACTTTTCCATGAATACCTCGGCACTCCCGAACGCCTTGGTTGCCTCTGAGATCACCCGCTGGTAGCTACGCCGAAGGTCGGCCTCGGAGTCGCAACGGCGAATGCCGCGTCCGCCGCCACCGGAGGTAGCCTTGAGCATCACCGGGTAGCCGAATTCCGCAGCCTTGGCGATAGCCTCGTCCAAGTTGCGAAGGTTGCCGTCCGTGCCGGGGATAATCGGTAGCCCCGCTTCGAACATCGCCTGACGTGCGGCGGTCTTGTCGCCCATGCGGCGGATGACTTCGGGGGTTGGCCCGATGAAGCGAATCCCGCGACATGCGCAGGTTTCCGCCAGTACCGGATTTTCGGAGAGAAAACCGTAGCCGGGGTGGACCGCATCACAATCGGTGGACTCGGCGAGGTCAACGATACGATGGGCGTTGAGATAGCCCGCCACTGGGTCAGGGCCGATGCTGTGGGCCTCATCGGCCTTTTTGACATGGAGCGCGTGGCGATCGGTGTCGGCGTAGATGGCCACCGAAGTGATACCCATCTCGGCGCAGGCGCGGGCAATGCGTACCGCGATCTCGCCGCGGTTGGCAATGAGGATCTTCTTGATAGGTAGGCTCACTCAGGACCCTCCGGGGCAGACAAGCGTTCGCCATTGTAGCCGGACGGTCTTGAAGTTGCATGTAGCACAATCCCCAGTCATCGTCCGGCAAGGAAACGGACGCAACCTCACAGCGGGTAGTCCTGTAAACCTGAAATTGATCGGGTTCTACTTTGCGGGATCCGATATAACAGATTGATTTGTTATATAATTGATCCACTGCTTGCGCATCAGAAGCCCCTTCAGCCGTCCTGCGCCATCCACCACCGGTAAGCTCCGCCCCTGGCATTGGTGGAAAGCGGTCACGATCCTGGTAAAACCGGCATCCTCCGGCACGGTCACTGCGGGGGTGGTCATCGCCGCGCTGACCGGTGTCTCATGGCAACGATGGCTAAGCCCCGTCGGCTCCGCCATAAGCCGCAACATCAACTCCAGAAAGCCTTCCGCTCCAAATCGACGCAGGTAGTCGCTTTCCGTCAGGATTCCGACGACACCCCCGTGGTCGTCTACGACCGGAATCGATTTCAAACCTTGATCGGCCATGGTATGGGCTGCCTGGTCGAGCATATCTCCCGGCTGGATCGGCGCAATCCCTTTGCGCATCAGCTGACGAGCTTGAAGATGCGCAAAGGCACGCGCTAGGGCATGCTCCTGGGCCAATCGATACAACACCCGAAAATCCTCAACCGTAATATCCAGATAGCCGGGAATATGGCGCATGGCGTCCATAACATCTTCGTCGGAGATGTTCGGATCGGTGGGGGTGGTAGGATAGGGTTTCCATTGCATAACGATGTTTCACAACCGGATGCGGGTATCAGTGGAAAACTAAAAGACCTTTCTTTTGGAGAAAAAAGATCTTTTAGTTTTTGCTAAGACCAATGAATTTCCCGGCAACAACCGCTACTCAAATTTGTATTCCTTTTCCTTGAGCTTGGCATGTGCCGCTGCTAGGCGCGCTATCGGTACCCGCGGACCCGAGCACGAGACATAATTCAGCCCCACGTACTGGCAGAAACGGATAGAGGCGGGATGCCCTCCCTGTTCTCCACAGATGCCTACCTTCAACGCTGGATTGGTGCTGCGACCCCACTCCACCGCGAGTTTCATGAGTCGGCCAACACCGTTTACGTCCAAGACTTCGAAAGGATTATCCTGAAGGATGCTGTTCTCATTGTAGAAGGGTAGGAATTTATTCTCTGCGTCTTCCCGTGAGAACGAAAAGGTGGCCTGAGACAAATCGTTGGTGCCGAAGGAGAAGAATTCTGCGGAAGTGGCCAATCGGTTGGCACGCATGCAGGCCCGCACCACCTCGATCATGGTCCCGAACTTGAAGGGGACGGTCAGACCATAGGCTGCTTCCACCTCGGCACGCACTTTATCTACGATGGCGCGTACGGCTTCCAATTCCTTGGCAGTGCAGACCTGGGGCACCATGATCTCGGGATTTACCTGCACCCCAGCCTTGACGCACTCAGCAGTGGCCTCCAGCACCGCACGAACCTGCATCCGGTAGATCTCGGGATAGGTGAGCCCAAGCCGTACGCCACGGTGACCGAGCATCGGATTGACTTCTTGGGTCTCCCTCACCTTGCGCAGCATCCTCTGTTTTACAGCGAGCACCTGTTCGCCTGATCGGTTGTCGCAGAGGCGATGCATACTGGACAGGAGGGCATCAATGACCTTGTGTGCAGACTCGGCGACGTCCGGGTCCAGTAGGCGCAAGGTATCGACGAGTTGGTCCATACCCTGGGCGGTAGCGCGCAGGTTGCGTAGGTTATCGATTTCGGTCCGGAGTTGGACCTCGGAGGGGAGGAACTCGTGGAGCGGGGGATCGAGTAGACGCACCGTTACCGGACGCGGGGCCATCACGGTGAACAATTCGATGAAGTCTTGGCGTTGGATAGGTAATAGCCGATCCAGCGCGATCTGCCGGTCTTGATCATTCTCCGCCATGATCATGTCCACCACTAAGGGGAGGCGATCCACGGCGTTAAACATACGCTCGGTGCGGCACAGTCCAATTCCCATGGCGCCATAGTTGAGCGCACGTTGGGCATCCTTGGGGGTATCGGCATTGGCCATGACTTTGAGGGTGGCGATCTCGTCGGCCCAGGACAACAGCGTGGTCAGCTCCTCGGTAAACTCGCCCTCCACCAACGGTACCTCGCCGAGATAGACATCGCCACTACCACCATCAATCGTGATGATGTCGCCTTCGGAGAGGATCTGTCCGCCAATAAAGGCTTTGCGTAACTGCACATCGACATGGATGCCGGTTGCCCCGGTTACGCAGGGTTTACCCATACCTCGGGCTACCACGGCGGCATGAGAGGTCTTGCCGCCACGCGAGGTGAGGATCCCCTGTGCGGCAAAGAAACCGTGGATGTCTTCAGGTTTGGTCTCCTCACGGAGGAGGATGATCTTGGTGCCAAGTTTGCCTTGGGTCTCGGCGCGGTCGGCGTCAAAGACGATTTGGCCACAAGCGGCCCCCGGAGAGGCGGGCAGACCCTGGGCGATGGGCGTTGCCTTGGTGCGACGGTCGAGACGCGGAAACAGTAGTTGTTCCAGGTCTTCGGGGCGGATGCGCAGCAGTGCTTGTTCCCGGTTGATAAGGCCCTCTTTCACCATTTCCACGGAACTCCGCACCATGGATTGGGCATTCATCTTGCCATTGCGGGTCTGGAGACAGTAGAGGACACCTTTCTCGATGGTGAATTCAAAGTCTTGGACTTCCTTGTAGTGGGTCTCCAGGCGCTGACGCAATTCGACGAGTTGGTCGTAGATCTCCGGCATCTCATACTTCATTTCCGCTACCGGTTTGGGGGTACGGATACCCGCCACCACATCCTCGCCTTGGGCATTGACCAAGTACTCACCAAAAAACTCGTTTTCACCGGTACCCGGATTCCGGGTGAAGGCTACCCCGGTGGCGGAGTCGTTACCCATGTTGCCGAAGACCATGGTGCAGATGTTTACCGCCGTACCGTTGGCCATGTCCTTGGTAATCTTGAACTCGCGCCGGTAATCTACGGCACGCTTGCCCATCCAGGAGTTGAATACTGCCTGGATGGCGATCTGGAGCTGTTCATTGGGGTCTTCGGGAAAATCGCGTCCGGTGTGTTCCTTGACTACGGTGAGAAAACACGATGCTGCCTTCTGAAGGTCCTCGGTGGTGAGGTCCACGTCAGACTTGGCGCCACTGCTGGTCTTTATCGCTTGGAGCTGATGATCGAACTTCTCGTCCGGTACGCCCAAGGCGACCTTGCCGAAAAGCTGGATGAATCGGCGATAAGAATCGTAGCCGAAGCGTTCGTTGCCAGTCTGGGCGATGAGACCACGCAAGGTGCTGGGGTTAAGGCCGAGGTTGAGGATGGTATCCATCATTCCCGGCATGGACATCGCAGAACCGGAGCGTACCGATACCAGCAACGGATTGGTGGCGGAACCGAAACCCTTGCCGGTGATCTGTTCCAGCGCCGTCAGGTGGGCGTGAACCTGGTCCATCATGCCGGGGAGAAAGCCACCCTGAGGGTTATCTAGATAGGCTAGGCACGCTTCGGTGGTGATGACGAAACCAGGCGGAACGCGCAAACCGATTTGGGTCATCTCACAGAGGTTGGCGCCCTTGCCGCCGAGGAGCTGTTTGTTCTTGCCATTGCCTGCGGTGAATGCGTAGACGTATCGTTCGTTCTCGCTCATGGTCTCGTTTTTCCAAGAATTATTAACAAGATATGGGAACAGGGGAGTGGTACACCGAAAATCCTGCCTTTGTAGGCGGGATAAATAGTGAGCCGCCGCACCGGAAAGTGACGGCGGTATCCCGGAAGGGAGGTGGTCTCATAGAGAGGCCAACCACGCTAGTAAAGCAAATTTTCGCACAAGAACCCAGATGGGGGGGATTTTTCGGAGTTTGATGCCTCCCTAGGGGATATACATACACAACTAACATGGAATATGACAGAAGCCCTTTGGGATTGGCTTCAAAAATAAAGTACCGGAACGCTTCCGTGCGGAATTTGTTACCATTACGTGGGAGGAGTTGGCTGGACAGCCGCTCCGCATATCGTTGCGGGGAGGAAAGTCCGGGCTCCAGAGGGCAGGGTGCCAGGTAACGCCTGGAGGACGCGAGTCTATGGAAAGTGCCACAGAAAACACACCGCCTAAGCGCCGCTGAATTTTCGGGGGCGACGGTAAGGGTGAAAAGGTGCGGTAAGAGCGCACCGCGCCGACGGTAACGCCGGTGGCAGGGCAAACCCCACCCGGAGCAAGACCAAATAAGGGGACTATGGCGTGGCCCGCGCCGTTCCCGGGTAGGTCGCTACAGGTGCGTGGCGACGCGCATCGCAGATGAATGGCTGTCCACGACAGAACCCGGCTTATCGGCCGACTCCTCCCATCCCTATCAGCGATGTTGGTACTCGATGAAAAATAGAAAGTTCGGTTACCTGTTGTTGTTCATTATTCTGATGCTGGCGGCTTATCTCCGCATCTATACGGTTATTGATACCAACGTTTATCTTCCCCTTCGGGCGGATGCCGGGCAGTATTTTTCCTACGCGTACAATCTGCGCTTTCATCATAGTTACAGCAAAGATTTGGCGGGTCTCACCAAAAACGATTATGAGCCTGCCCCGGACCATCTCCGCAATCCCGGTTATCCCTTATTGTTGATGCCTTTTGTCGATCGTGAGGTTACTGGGTTAACGCTGCTGCACATTACCCTGTTTCAAGCCGTGATCAGCCTAATAGCGGTTATGTTGACGTATCAATTGGCGCGTCGGGCACTACCGGAACCGGCGGCTTGGCTGGTAGCATTGTTGACGGCGATGAGTCCTCATCTAATCAACATCAATGTCTATATCCTCTCGGAAGCGGATGCGGGTTTTACTACCCTATTACTCTTCTGGGGACTGGCGCAACTCGTAGCAAAGCGGGCCAAAGGTGCGACCTGGGTATTTAGCGGAATCTTATTGGCGTTGGCAACGCTCGTCCGCCCCTCAATGCAGTGGTTCATTCTTCCTCTCGCTGCCATGACCTGGTTATTGCCCGATGATATCCGTCAGGAGCGCCGACAGTCTCTGGTCTGGATGTTGGTGGGATTTCTGATGGCGATGTCGCCATGGTGGATCCGCAATCTAATCGCATTTGGAGAGTTTAGTGACTCCAGCTTGATGATTGTTAGCCTCCAACATGGCATGTACCCGGATTGTATGTATGACGGCCGACCGGAAACCTTTGGATTCCCCTATCGATTTGATCCGAGGTCGGCGGAGATAGCGCAGAGTCTGGGGACGGTCCTGACGGAAATTCTGCGCCGGTTTCAGGAATCCCCGATGGAACATCTACGCTGGTTTTTATTGGGCAAGCCGGTGATGTTCTGGGATTGGAGTAACGATGCGCAGGGGGCGGGAGAAATGTTTATTTATCCGGTTACTCGGTCCCCCTATCTCAATAGTTTCAGTTTTATGTTTCATTATAGCTATCAGGCAATGCGCTGGCTACACGATTCATTGGTAATCTTGGGAATGCTGGGTAGTCTCATCGTGTGGTTTCCCTTGATGACGCAGAAGATCGATTCGGGTGCGCTTTGGATTCTGCGGTTAGTGTCGGCACTGCTGCTCTATTTTGTTGTTTTGCATATGATTGTGGTACCGCTCCCGCGTTATTCGATCCCCATTTTGCCCTTACTTTACCTTCAGGCTAGCGCTACCCTGGTGATAGTCCTTCGCTGGGGGATTGCCGGATTCTCCCAACGATTCCCTTCGCGTAACTATAATCAACCATGACTGTCCTTTCCGTCGTGATCCCTTGTTACAACGAAATAGCGACGATTGAGGCGTTGCTGCGGGCGGTTCGTGCTTCCTCGATCCAAGATGTTGAGGTGATTGTGGTTGATGACTGTTCGACGGACGGATCTCGCGGGCGTTTAACCACGGAGTTGGCTTCCCTCATCGACCGACTGGTGTTGCACGAGAGCAATCAGGGGAAGGGCGCGGCATTGCGTTCCGGAATTGCTGCCGCTACTGGTGATATCGTCATCATCCAGGATGCCGACCTCGAATATGATCCGCAGGAATATCCTAAACTCATCCAGCCGATCCTCGACAACAGGGCTGATATCGTCTACGGCTCCCGATTTATGGGGGGACAACCGCATCGGGTCTTATTCTTTTGGCATTCCTTGGGGAATCGGTTGCTTACGCTGTTATCCAATATGTTTACGGATCTTACCCTGACGGATATGGAAACTTGTTACAAAACCTTCCGCCGTGAGATTATTCAATCTATTACCATTGAAGAGAACCGTTTCGGTTTCGAGCCGGAAATCACCGCAAAAATAGCGCGGCTGAATTGCCGCATCTTTGAGGTGGGGATATCTTACTATGGGCGGACCTATGCGGAAGGGAAGAAGATCAATTGGAAGGATGGTCTCAGCGCCATTCGCTGTATTCTGAAGTACAATCTATTTCGATAGGCGGCCGCTCTTTAGGCAACTCCCGGCTAAAGAACTACCGTCGCTACGCGATGATCGTAATAAATGACTCTCAACCGTGGGTTGAAACCCACGGCTAAATTTATTACGCCGCTACGCGGCGGTTGGCTCCTGGTAATTTTTTAATCGGGACTTGCTTTACTTACCAGCCGCTGATCGTCGGCGGCGCCCGGAAGGGGAGGGAAGGCGGACCCCGGCTTGACGCAGTACCACCCCCGGCAGGGCCACACCCGTCTTAACCTCTCCCTCGAAGGTAATCGTACAGGCGGGATATGCCTGTGGGTGGGTCACCAATTCTTCTGGGACCCAAGCTCCCCACCCGCGAAAGCGGAATGGTACCTTTAAGTACTCACATTGGGCGCGTAGCGCATCAATCCATGCCGGATGGGTAGGGCGAGCATGTCGGCCCCGCTCACCGTGGACCAGCACACCATTGAGATGGGGCGGGTGGACGAAATCTGTACCATCCTCCTCGCCGCTCTTGTTTCCGGGAGGAGGGGAAAGTGAATGCAACTGCACTGCTCCAAGCAGAGGACTGAAATGTATAAACCTATTCCGGGTAGGTATGGTGAGAAATAACGGCAGGCGTCGGTCATAGGCCTCCTGGTCCTCAATACCTATTCCCAACCACAGATTTGGCGGCGGCCAGGTACGGTATAGAGCAGGATGCCAGACCGCGAGCCAGTCCAGAAATTCACGGATGCGCTCCGGACGCCGTGTCCCTAGCCAATAGGTATGTTGGGGGGTCGCCGCGATGACCAAAAAAACCATGGCAAGCACCCGCAAGGGTACCGCGTCATGAAACAGATCCCCCAGAGGATTGACGGCAATAGTGCGGGGGGTATGCCAATGTGTGGGTTTATCCAAGTGTTGCGGGGCCGGTCGCACGCCTCCCTCCCAGATTGGGCCCGGTACGGTAAGTCGGGTGAGTCCCTCATAGCACCGATTGGGCGCTATAAAGCGGCGAGCGTAGCGTACCGCACGGCATTGTTCGCAGCCTCTCGATACCGGCATGCAGCCGAGTACGGGATTCCAGCTGGCAGTGGGGAGGATGAGGGGAGGCAGGTCGTTCATGGCGCTATCTCGACAAGCTACTACCCCTATCGGCTAACCGACGTCTTCCTGTACCTCTCCGTTTTGTTCACGGAATAAACCTAATGTAAGGCGGGCAATGGAAGGCGAAGATCCGAGATGCCTTTCGTGGAGACCCGTCGCGTCACTTTCTGACTTTTTGGAACACTTCATGCCGAACACATGGCAAGTTCTTTCCCACATCGCTACCAGATAATCCTGAATCCGAATTTAAACTAACGGTAGTAGCGAATGGCAGTACGTGGCACGAAATATGCCTTTATGCGGTAGCTAGAGTGCTAGTGGTTCTTTCAACCTGCCTACCACAATCCCGGTGATAGAGCGTTGATTTTTTTAGAAGAAAGTATGGAATAGCAGGCAACGAGTACTCGTAACCCTCTGTAAACCTGAGTCACTTTCCTTATGCTATGATCCTGGCCGTGCTTAGTCGGACATTTCTGATCCGGTCTAGTGCGGTGTATCAACCATCCCACGAGGAGATTTCGTTATGTACATCAAGCAACAAGGTTTTACCCTGATCGAATTGATGATCGTGGTCGCGATCATCGGCATCTTGGCCGCGGTGGCCATCCCCGCCTATAGTGACTACACCATCCGCAGCCAAGCGTCTGAAGGGATTGCCATGGCTGACGAACCCAAGGCTGCCATCGCTGATTTTTGGAACGCCAAAGGTAGCTTACCCCCTAATGCTGCCTCCGCTGGCGTCGCTGCTGCGGTCAGCTATCAGGGCACCTATGTATCAAGTATTGCTGTTGCCAACGGCAAAATTACCATCACCTATGGCAATAAAGTCAACAGCAAGGTCAGCGGCAAGATTCTCGAAATCGCTCCGGTTGCTAATGCTGCGGGTAACTTGGTATGGGTATGCGGTAAGGCACGGTCGGTCCTGCCCGGCAATACCCATGAGATCCAAACCAACGCACCGGCTGCCGATGCAACGGATATCGACTCGCGTTATGTGCCGAGTGCCTGCCGCGCTGGTTAACCTTTCTTAAATAGTGAGCGCAGCTGGGGGGCATCCTGCAAGATGCCCCCTTTTTTTATCGCAGGGAATGAGTGAACGGCGATTTTTAGCCGGGAACTTATTGAGCCTGGATGAGGGAGAACCCAAAAAAATATTGTATCCATAGTGCAGGAATTACTGGTTTCTACCGAAACAATGAGATAGGCGTAGCGTCAATCTCTGGAGAGGACAGAACATGCACCGCACGCAACAAGGCTTCACCCTCATCGAATTAATGATTGTGGTTGCCATCATCGGCATTCTGGCTGCCGTGGCTATTCCCGCCTACCAGGATTACTCCATTCGCAGCCAAACTTCTGAAGGCATCTCCATGGCGGAAGAACCCAAGGGTGCTATTACCGATTTCTGGAACACTACCGGAAAACTTCCCCCCAATGCCTCTTCTGCCGGCGTCGCCAATGCCACCAGCCTCCAGGGCACCTACGTGTCTAGCATTGCGGTTGCCAACGGCAAGATTTCCGTTACCTTCGGCAATAAGGCCAACTCAAAACTTGGTGCGAACGGCGTTAATCTGCTGGAATTTATTCCTTATGCCAACGCAGTGGGAAATTTGGTCTGGGTGTGCGGCAAGGCAATCGCTCCTCCCAGCGGTACTCATTCGATTGTATCGAATGCACCAGCCGTCGACGCAACCACGGTTAACGCACGTTTCCTGCCGGCGGTCTGCCGGGCAGGTGGTTAAAGGGACCAATGCCGCTTTCCTCTCCGCATTCCCCCATCCAAGTTAGGCAGGTATGTCATTTTTTTGGTGGGAAAGCGTGCCTGGTCCTGCTGATTGCCGTCACAATAGCCATCTATTTGCCTGGACTGTCAGGGTTGTTCATGTTCGACGATGAACAGAACATTACCAATCAGCAGGCAATGCAGATGGACTCACTCTCTCCCGCTCATCTGTGGCGTGCTGCACTATCCTCTGATGCCGGTCCTTTAAAACGACCGGTGAGTATGCTTAGTTTTGCATTAAATGCCTATCTCACCGGACTCGATCCCTATCCGTTCAAAGCAGTCAACCTGGCGATACATATAGTCAATGGCGTATTGATATACGTAATCAGTCTGCTACTTTTTCAGATCTACCGTCGCTGCTACGCACCACAACTTCCTCCTAATTATATTGTTCAAATTGCGCTGGCGATCACCGCGGTATGGCTGCTTCACCCGATTAACCTTTCTACGGTTCTCTATGTCGTCCAGCGCATGACTGGCCTGTCGACGCTGTTTTCCTTGATGGGCATTGCCCTCTATCTTTTAGGTCGGCAGCGCCAGATGAAAGGGGAACGCGGGACGATTCCGATTTTGGCTGCTTTTCTTTTCGCCTGGCCGATGGCAGTATTCAGCAAAGAGAATGGTGTGCTGTTGCCAACGCTACTGGCAGTCCTTGAGGTAACGGTGTTGCGCTTATATGCTCTGGAGGGATTGGCGCGCCGCCGTATCATCGTCCTCTTTACTTTGACAGTGATTTTGCCATTTTTGGCGGTAGTGGTGTATTTGGGAACCCATCCGAACTGGTTGGTGGAGGGCTATGCCAACCGCCCTTTTACCTTGGGTGAACGATTACTCACCGAGGCGCGAGTGCTGTGGTTATATCTAGGATTGCTGGCATTGCCTTCGGTAGCGCGGCTTGGTCTTTACCACGACGATATATCCCTATCACAGAGTCTGCTGGACCCAATGACTACATTGTGGGCGGTCATAGGGGTAATCATGTTGGTCAGTGGGGCAATAGTCGCTCGTCGCCGTTTCCCCTTGATCAGTTTTGGGCTTTTGTTTTTTTTGATCGCTCAGGGTTTGGAGTCCAGCATCATTCCCTTGGAGATCGTCCATGAGCATCGCAATTATCTACCCAGTTACGGAATATTGGTAATAGGGATGCACTATATACTGAGACCGACCTCGCAACCGAGGATCCACAGACTCCAAAAGCTGGTCGTGCTCACCATCATCGCAGGATTCGCCTTAGTTACGGGTTTGCGGGCCAACCTTTGGGGAAACCCAACCGAGTATCTTCTCAGCGACGTCAAATACCACCCCAACTCACCGCGCACCAATTACGAAGCGGGGCGTTTTTTGCTCCTCCTGTGCCTGAAAGAGACTCGTCCGGCAGTCCACGTGAGCCTGTGTGGACAGGCCAAGACCTTCTTCCTACGTGCCCACGCCCTTGACCCTTTATTCCTCGCAGGCCCTATCGCCGCCTTGCGTATCGAAGACCTCCTTGGCCGGATACCTTCATCAGAGGAAGTCATCCCACTACGCGATGCCTTGGCGACAGAAAAAATATTGCGTTTTACCCCGCTGGCTCTGGCTACCCTGGGTCAATGTACGTTGCAGGGGGACTGTCATCTTCCTGTGGCATTGCTCGATGAACTATACGCGGCCATTCTTTCTAATCCGACCCTTGATCGAGAGAATGCCGGGGCCTTGCACAACGAGCGCGCAATTTTTGCTCACCACGCGGGAGACATAAGGCGCGGTTCGGTACACCCGCATCGCAGCGCGCAATTTAATATTCAAATTGGGATCGTTTATCTATTGTTGCTGATATATGACTGAGTCATCTGCGTCAATTGCAGATATCCTGATGTTGTGGAGCGGTTGAGGAGAAAGAATTACGCTACGCGTTTAGTAATCAATAGCCGGACTATATCGTAACTCCGACATTGGTAAGGCAACTCCCGGCTAAAGAACTACCAGATCGGTCAATGCCGCGTAGCGGCGCAATGAATTTAGCCGTGGGTTTCAGCCCACGGTTGAATCGGGAGATTTTCATCGTCGCGTAGCGACGATTGAATGAGCGTGATGATTTTAGACGTAAATTTCAATCGTTGCTATGCGACGATCGTAATAAATGACTCTCAACTGTGGGTTGAAACCCACGGCTAAATTCATTACGCCGCTACGCGGCGGTT
>CAUYUB010000644.1:0-1052 GCA_963575685.1 Gammaproteobacteria bacterium
TTGCGTTGCAACCCGACGCTCGGCTGATCGCTGAACGGCTCCAAGCAGGCGCCACGCTATTGGCCCAGCATCGGGCACTAAGCGAAGCGCTCTCTCCCCTGTGGCCGGATGCCGTGATCGACGCTAGTCAACAAGGCCTTCTGTGGTTGCAGCAGCGTTATGAACTCCTGGAGAAACTTACCCCGCCCTGGAGTAATGATGTTAAGGGAGACCTCAGGACCGGCCTTCAGTTACTCGACGATATCGCCGTAGCCACGCAAGCCTTATCGGTCAGATATGAAGAAGAAGTCGATCAACTCAATGTGACCCAACTCCGGCAGGAGTGGATTCAGTCGGAAAAGTCGCTATGGCCGTTCTCCTGGTTCCGCAAACGGAAACTCCATAAACGCTTACTCACAATGGTCACCGGTGATGGTAAGCCGGACATTGCCCGCGATATCGAGTTACTGTTTAAGATTAGAACGTTACGTTCAACAATAGCCAAGCTTAAGATCAGTCCCGTGGCCGAGGGCATTTGGCGGGGGCTCCAAACTAAGCCTGCTTTCGTCCACTGTGCCCTGAACTTTCAACAATCCCTAACAGCGACACGGAATGGGCAACCCTGGCGCGATATCGGTTTTGAGCCCATTGCCGATGGTCGTTGCGGCGAGTATCTGGCGCGAGAACTAACGAAGCTGAGGACTTTGCGTGCCCTGGATGCCAAACTGCAAAAGCTGGATTACCTCAGCCTGGCTACGGATGGATTATGGGGTGGCTTGGAAACCCAACCGGAAGCGCTGGAGGCCGCGCTACGTTTCATTGCCATGCTACGGGATATTCGACAATCGGGAATGCCATCCGGCGACCATTCATTAGTAACGCGGGGGGCATGCGGTCCTACGCTGAAGGAGGATTTCCAGCGGCTACGCCAACGGGCCGAGCTCGAACACCGGTTACATGATTATGACGACCTGAGGAATATAACAGGAGGTATCTGGAATGTCCTATCTACCCGTATTGAGGACATCGAACTGGCGCGGGAATTCCAGACGGCACTCATGGAGGCTATCTCT
>CAUYUB010000645.1:0-1048 GCA_963575685.1 Gammaproteobacteria bacterium
GGATGGCAGCGCGGTCGCCGCCGAGTGCTGGCTACATCCCATCCGTCGGGAGAAAAAAGTGGTCGGTTCCGTCGTTACTTTCGTCGATGTTAGTGAACGGCGTAGCGCCATTGCTGAAACACAACGGATGAAGGCCTATCTCAAAAACATCCGCGACGCCATGCCGTCGGCACTGATGGGGGTAGATGCTGAAGGTCGAGTCACGGAGTGGAACCACGGTGCTGAACAGGTTACCGGGGTATCCGCCGCCGCCGCCACCGGCCAAGATTTCTTGGCGCTATTCCCCGCCCTGGCCTCCCAGGCTGGACATGTTGCCGCTGCGGTACATGAAGAAGGGGTGGCGCACTCCGCTCGAGTGACTACGGAAGTGGAGGGAGAATCCCATATCGCTGACGTGGTAATATACCCGGTGGAGGTCAACGGAACGCGAGGCGCGGTGATCCGGGTGGATGACGTTACTGAGCGGGTACGTATCGAACAAATGATGGTGCAGACCGAAAAAATGATGTCTTTGGGAGGAATGGCCGCCGGGATGGCCCATGAGATCAACAACCCATTGAGCGCCATTCTCCAAGGTGCCCAAAACATCATTCGGCGCCTGTCTCCCCTCCTCCCTGCCAATCGTCGCGCCGCGACCACCTCGGGTATTGATCTAGAGCATCTGGGACAGTATCTGGAGGCGCGAGAAATCTCTCAATTCCTTACCAATATCCAGTCCGCCGCCACCCGCGCGACGCGCATTGTCGCCGATATGCTCGCCTTTTCCCGGTGTAGCGAGGCCCACTTCGCCCCCTTCGACCTCACGGAGATCCTGGAAACGGTGGTACGCCTTGCCGCCAGCGACTACGACCTCAGACGCCACTACGATTTTCGCCGCATCGAGATTGTCCGTGACTACGACCCAACGCTTCCCGCCGTACCCTGTGACCGCACGGAGATCGAGCAAGTCTTCCTCAACCTGATCAAGAATGCCGCCCAAGCCCTCGCGGAGGTCTCTCCCCCCCATCGTATTACCCTGCGTACTCGTTATGAGGATGGCCATGCTTGT
>CAUYUB010000646.1:0-1045 GCA_963575685.1 Gammaproteobacteria bacterium
CCGAGACGGAAGTAGGGTAACAATGCCCAAAAAGACCCTCATTAAACGGATTCAGACAGTCTTGGAAGCCCAAACCCCATCTGATACCCAAACTAAGAAATCGACGCCTCCTAGGGGCCATTCTGTGCAAAAGAACAGGCATTAAGATCATGAGTGATTCAAGAAAAACGGTGTTGACGTGGAAAACCACCCTAAAATTGGTCAAAAATCTCAGAGACAGCCTCCCGGAGGGTTGTTTCGTCTACGGAATTCCTCGTGGTGGAGCTATTGTAGCCGGATTACTCCATCCACATTGTCATGTGGTGGATAATGCCCAGGATGCTAATTATCTAATTGATGACATTTTGGATAGCCACCAGACCCGACTTAAATGGCAGTCCATGTATCATAACATCCAATTTTTTGGACTCATTGATAAAAAGAACGATCCTCAGTGGGGTAATAAGTGGATTGAGTTTCCTTGGGAGACTAACGAGCCCACCCCATCGGGGGAGGATATTGTCACCAGAATGATTGAGTATCTGGGAGAAAATCCGAACCGAGAGGGTTTGAAAGATACACCCAAGCGGGTGGTCAAATCCTGGTCTGAGTTCTATGGTGGCTACCATTTATTCGCGGAAGATATTCTTTCGGCCAAATTCGATCAGGGGACTTACTCTGAATTTGTGATTTTGAAGGACATTGAGTTTCAGAGTCATTGTGAGCACCACCTTTGCGAATTTTCAGGCCGTGCTCATTTTGGGTATCTGCCCGATGAACGGGTAGTCGGGATTTCTAAGATTGCCCGCTTGGTGGACATGTATGCCCGCCGGTTGCAGATTCAGGAGAGGATGAGCGATCAGATCGTGCAGAGTTTTCAAGAAATAGTGCAACCCAAAGGCTGCGGGGTAGTTATTGAGGCTACCCATTCGTGCATGACTTGCCGGGGAATCAAGAGCCCCAATGTGAAGATGGTAACTTCAGCTTTGAGAGGTTCATTTAGAGAACCGGCCATGAAAGCTGAGTTTTTTCATTTGATCCGGTAGAAATATTAACGCTAATAATT
>CAUYUB010000647.1:0-1045 GCA_963575685.1 Gammaproteobacteria bacterium
ACGGTCACCTACTGCATCAATGATGCGGCGGTTGGCCTGATGCGGGATGACGCATTTGATCCGCGAGATATCGAGTTCGCACTGCTTCAACGCCTCTTTCGCCGCGCCATACATGGCTTGCACGGCATTTTTGAAAGTTTCCTTCCCGGTCATCCGCAGGTAATGCTGGCGTGAGGCAACCGAATCAGCCGTCGCAGGGCAGCGGCTGCCACCGCCGGGCATATAGAGCAGGTCGGCGTTGTCGCCATCAGCGCCCATGACGGCGGTCAACAAGCCGTGTGAACCCTCGCGACTTTGCAGAACGGCGGCCCCTGCCCCGTCACCGAACAACACACATGTGTTCCGATCCGTCCAATCTACGATGGAGGAAAGTTTTTCCGCGCCAATCACCAGCACAGTGTTGTAAGTGCGCGTGGAGATAAATTGCTGGCCAATTTCCAGCGCATAGATGAATCCCGAACACGCGGCTTCGATGTCAAAGGCCGCACAACGCCGCGCGCCAAGCTTGCGTTGCACGAGACAGGCCGTATTGGGAAACGGCATGTCGGGGGTAATGGTGGCTACGATTATCAGGTCAATTTGATCCGCAGTCACACTGGCCATCTTCATCGCCTTATGGGCGGCAAGCGCCGCCATGTCGGATGTGAATTCATCCTCGGTGGCGATGCGGCGTTCCTTGATGCCGGTGCGGGTCAAAATCCATTCATCGGTCGTGGTCACCATTTTTTCCAGATCCGCATTGGTCAGCACGCGGTCGGGCACGTAGGAGCCGACGCCGGTCACGGAACACGTGCGACCGAAAAAGTTATGCCGCATAAAACCCTTTCATATCATCATTTTCAACACGCTGATAAATTCCTGCAACTGGAAATGTTAAACCAACAGATGCAAGCGTTACCTTGTCGCCTAGAAAATAGAAACTCGGCATCCAATTTTCTGATTTGCGACATAATTCAATTTGCACAAAATCTTATTCAATCAGTACATACATATTTCGACGTGGAGATTCCTGATCAGTCGTCTCTAAGTGGACAGTCATCGATGG
>CAUYUB010000648.1:0-1044 GCA_963575685.1 Gammaproteobacteria bacterium
CGATATCCATCCCCCGATAGACCATCGTTGAGTCTACACTGATGATTGCGCAAGGTAGGTGACGCACCAACGCCACCGCCAACTCAGTCTTGCCCGATGCCGTTGGGCCCATGAGAAAGATCGCGGGAGGTAGATCGTCGGAGGGGAGGATGGGAGACGGCACGGGAGAATCTGGAACCTTCAACAATAGCCAACCATAGTCAGTTATTCGACTACTCGCAACAAAAACGTCTTCAGGTATTCCCCCTCGGGGTGATAGAGGCTAAAGGGATGGTCCAAAGGCTGGCCGTAACGGGCGAGGACTTGGACCAACCGATCCGCCTCCCGCGCCGCGGCATAGAGCACCTTCTGGAACAACTCCCAATCCACATGCGCCGAACAGGAGCAGGTGAGCAGCAATCCGCCCGGCTCCAGCAGACGCAATCCCAAGCGATTAATATCTTTATAAGCCCGAGTACCCTGCTCGATATGGGTACGATGTTTCACAAAAGCGGGCGGGTCCATGACAATCAGGTCGTAGCGCTCGGAACAGCGACGTAGCCAATCAAACACATCCGCCGTTTCGAAATGGTGACCTGCCGGATCCAAACCGTTCAAAATAAAGTTTTCACGGGCCATGGCCTGGGCGGGGACACTTACCTCCACCGAGGTGGTAATCGCACCCTGCCGTGCAGCATGGAGACTGAAACCGCCGGTATAGGAAAAACAATTGAGCAGACGAGTGTCCTTACCAGCTGCAACCAATTCGGCGACCCGACGGCGGTTATCACGCTGATCCAAAAATAGCCCGGTCTTCTGGCCTCCCAACACGTCCACCCAGCTATGTACGCCATACTCGGCGACCTCCAATCGCGCGGATTTATCCTCTCCCCTACCCTGCTCTCTTCCACTATCCCACAAAACACCGGAAAAAGCGCTCACCCCTTCTTCCTTGAGTGCTGGAGAGCGCTCAATAATCGCGGAAGGGGTAAAAATACGACGTAATAGATCCACAACCTGGGCACGCAAACGGGTCATGCCCAAAGTATGGAGTTGCACCACAAG
>CAUYUB010000649.1:0-1043 GCA_963575685.1 Gammaproteobacteria bacterium
AACGGCATAGAGGTCAGGGAAAAGCGGAACTACCCCTAGGCGGTCGGCGTCCTTATCGGTCAGGGTTGCTTCTGGCATACTCTGATATAGCTAGTCCAGGCTGGGGAGGAGCCTCTCCAGCCGTATATTTTTCCGGACCAGTTTCGTGAGAATTTTGGAGGTCAGAGTTCGCAGACTCGCCAAGGGCCGAGCGCTGACCATAGTAGTTAGCGAACTCGCGCACCTTGGCAGCCTGACGTTCCGCCTTGTAGTCGCGGTCAGTGGGCATCGGTAGTGTCAGCAGCGTCTATAGGAGCAGGGCCAAACAAGTCGTCATCAGCGGTCTTGTAGTACTGAAGACCTGCCCAATGCTTTTTGGACTCGCCAGTACCAGCCCGAAGTCCTTTGGCGAAGAACTGGTCGACCATGGACAGACCCATGTCGGCGTAGAACTGGTTGAAGTCGATGGCGTTGTGCCTGACACGCAGAGTTTTCGTCAGGTCCGTGTCCATGAGTTCGTCGTAGCGCTCTTGCGCGACTTGGCGGTTTTGAGTCACCGTCGGGAACTTATAGAGTGTATTGATTTGCTCGACGGTGAGGTCCATCGGGTTAGTTTCGATGAACAACGTAAGCCGCGGCGGCGTCGGCATAATCGGGTCTTTGGTGTTGTAGTTCGAGGCGCCCTTGTAGTCGTTGCAGCCCATGAAAGCAAAGACAGTCGGGCTCTCTTGCACCGTATCGAAAGCATCGAACACGGTGTTACCGACAGTTTCGTTCTTGGTACACTTGCCGATAAACGGCGACGGCGAGCCGTCAGCGTTGATGGTTTGTTGGAAATTCCGGCACGTGTAGCAGCTTTCGTAGGCATCCAGGGGTACCGCTGGAGCGTCCTCGATATCATACTCCCAATGGCCGAGTTTTTCGTTGAGTTTTCCGGCGTGGTGGGTTTCCGTGGGGCAGCCAGCGTCGATCCAGTCAATCAACACAGGGTTAAGTTCGGGGAAGTTCCGCACATAGTCCATGGTGTACCCATGGAAATTCAGAATATGCGATGCTCCGAGCAG
>CAUYUB010000650.1:0-1040 GCA_963575685.1 Gammaproteobacteria bacterium
CCTGGGTGATCCGAACCTTTGCCGGTTATCCCGAAGGTATGGCCTTTTCCGTATTGTTGATGAATGCGCTGACCCTCATCATTGACCAATATACCCGTCCCCGGCCCTTTGGCCGTACCCGCAAAGGTGAGCCGCTGCCGCTAAAGGAGAAAGGCAAATGACCCAGCGCACGATGACGACACACGCAGTAATCCTGGGAACTTTTTGTTTCGGCTTCGGACTGCTCCTTGCCTTCACTGATTACTTTACCGCTCATGAGATCGCGGTACGCGCCTTGGAAGATCGGCAGAACTCGTTGAATCAGGTAATCCCGGCCAGCCTACACGACAACAATCCCGCGACCGATACGGTCACCTTGAAAGATGCGGACGGTCAGGACTTCACTATCTACCGCTCCCGCAAAGCCGGCAAGATCACCGGAGTGGCCTATGAGCTTCGCGGAGTGGGATATGCTGGCGAGATCAAACTGATGCTGGGGGTCGATGCCGATGGTAATATTCTCGGGGTCCGCGTCGTTTCTCACAAGGAGACGCCGGGGCTCGGCGACCGTATCGAAGAAAAGAAGAGTGACTGGATCCTACGCTTTACGGGGCGGGCACTCGGTAACCCGCCCCTCGAAAAATGGAAGGTAAAGAAAGATGGTGGATACTTTGACCAATTCTCCGGCGCCACAATTACTCCGCGCGGCGTGGTCGGGGCCATTCGGAGTGGGCTCGAATTTTTTGCCGCACACCACAAAGAAATGATGGAGGTGCAGTGATGGCAGCAAGTTACAACCGTATCATGCGGGATGGTCTGTGGGATAACAATGGAGTGCTGAGTATGTTACTGGGCATGTGCCCGACCATGGCCATGACTACCAGTGCCACCAACGGATTTGGCATGGGTCTGGCAACCGCGGTGGTGATGGCGGCCTCGAATCTGCTGGTGGCGCTATTCCGTGACAAAATTACGCAAGAAGTGCGTATCCCCGTCTACATTCTGATCGTCGCAGCGATGGTGACGGTCGTAGACCTGATGATGAATGCCTGGATGCATGA
>CAUYUB010000651.1:0-1039 GCA_963575685.1 Gammaproteobacteria bacterium
CCCCGTCATCCCACCGGAATGAATAAGCTTCATCGCCTCTCATCATTGTCCACGTCGCCCAGACTCGCATCCCGTTTTCAGTTACGATCTCCGCATTTCTACCCGCCATCGCTTTCACTTCATCCGGCTTGAATCCGCCGTCAACCGATACGTTACGGGTCGGGATTTTCAACCGCTTATAGACCGCAATCCATTCATCCCATGAAGTCGCGTAGCCGCGCGCAAGTTGAATCTGTTTCCCGCTCTTGTCCACCGCAGCGGCTTCATACCAGAAATGGCCGGTCATGTCTTCGCCGCGAATCGCCGAGAGTTGCCGGTCCTTCTGACAATCAACATCCATGCGCCGAAACAATTCGTTCGGTATGGTTTCTTCCGGGTTCAAATCGGTGGACAGCGTTAGCACATGCAAATTCTGGTGCGTTAGCGTCGGTGAATAAAACATCGCGCGCTCTTGCATGAACCAATCTTGAAGCGGGAGAATGTTATTGAATCGCTCAGCGTCTTTAGCTGTCAGGTAACTCGTCACGGTCTTCTCAAATCGGTTGTCACGCGCAGATTCAAACGGCAAAACGAAACAGACTTTCGTTGGGGACACCAATCCTGATTCGGTGTGCAGCTTGTAGTCCTGTTGGTAGCTGTCCATTATCGCTTGACGATTTTCTTTCGTGTCCCGAATCGCCGTGCCGCAATGGTAACATTCCCAATACGCTGAAGCCGCCCGCTCCGCGATGCTTGGACGAATCGTTTGGCCGTCCACGGTCTTTTCTTCCGGGTCAAATTTCATCCCGCTCACCGTGCCGGGCAATGGAGGTGTCCACGATTCTGAATTCTTCGGCGGAACTGCTTTGAAGTCTTCCGGTCGTTGCCGGCCAAAATCATTCGGCGTTTCCCATGTCTGCCTGCCGCCGCAGAACGGACACGCCCAAGTCAGCGGAACAATGTGCGCGCTCTGCGTGAGCGTGTGCAGGTCTTCGCCGGACAATCCCGCCTGTGATTCAATCAAGATTTTGCAAGTGTCCGGGTATCGATCCGCTCGCTT
>CAUYUB010000652.1:0-1037 GCA_963575685.1 Gammaproteobacteria bacterium
CTTCACTCTCTGTTCCAGTCAATGATTAGCGCGATTTACGGACCGTGGTCAGCTACCTCGCTTCCCTCTGGCATTAGCATTGGGTTGCGTGGACGGCAGTTAGCAGTCAGGATGTCGCGGCGGATCCGTGCTCGGTCCGCGGCGACCAACCAACCTGTGCTTCTGTATCTCACATTGTTCTGCTCACCTCTCCGGACCGCTTTGATGGGAGTTCCCGGTTCAACCCGCGGTGCTGTTTTTGGTGAGTTACTGAACGAGCGTGAAGTTGTCAGAGTGCTTGTGCCTCAACCAACAAGAAATAGAAAAGCCCCATCGTGCGAGTTGCTTAGAAACGCGTGGGGCTCTTCCTCTAAAGACGTTGTTATTGTAACGCGTCTCTAAGCTCTTCAACAATAGCACATTTCAACACTTCCGGGAAGGCCGACCTTGCGGTCGCTTCTTTAGAGGAAGCACCGAGAGGCCGAATGACGGGCAGCAGTGCCTACGGCAAGCCGTGCGGCACTGCTGCCCTATATCACGCGGCCTCGACTGCCCGGCCACTCGCGACGAGGTGGGCAGTTGCGGCCGCACGATACGGAAGCGCCTTGCGATCTGCGCCGAAAAAGGTCAGGTGCTTCGACGGCACTTGGAAAACGGCGCAGGTCGCAAAGCACTTCCCCTTTCCCTGCTGGCAGCGAGCGAAGCGAGCTGCCTGGTGCTGCGAGCGCAGCGAGCAGCACACCTCAACCGGCCGCACGTACTCGTGCGGCGGAATCCCGTTCCCGTTCCCTGAATTTTTTTCAGTAGAAAAAAATTCAAATACGGGGAGTGGTAACGCAACGTCTGATGGCCGGCTGCCGGCGGACGTCTGGTGGTAATGCCACGATTTTTCGGAAGCCCTGAATGGTGATGTGCGATATTTCTCTAAAGCTCCGACGTCCGAAGGACGGAGGAGCCACCTCTTTATTAGAGAGGTTCACGTTTTTTTGATATTCCTAAGCTTCTTCACTCTCTGTTCCAGTCAATGATTAGCGCGATTTACGGACCGTGGTCAGCTA
>CAUYUB010000653.1:0-1037 GCA_963575685.1 Gammaproteobacteria bacterium
GTCAGCACTGTTTTATCGTCACCGAACCTGGCAACGTCAAGCCCGTACTGCACGGGACCGATAGCTTCAATGTCTGCCGGTCCTTTGCCGATTGCTGCCTGCACCAGATTGCCGGTAATGAACGCATCTGTAATCGATGCCTCGTAGTTGCGGTCAATCTCCTGCGCCACAATGACAGGATCAAGCGTATCAACTTGCTTTTGATACCAAGCCTCGTCTTTGCGCGGATCGTCGCGCCAGTCGAACACGAACACTTTGAATTTTCCGCCGTGCCGCTTGCGATAAAATGGATTACCGGCGCCGTTGGGTGTTGATAGGTCTATCTTGCAATTAGATGTTTGCGAAAGCGCCGCGTCTATGGCGTCTGGATGCTCATAAAACGCGCTCTCGTCTTTGAAATAGATCGATGTACGGTTGCCCCGCCCGATGTTGTCGCCTGCCTCGCCTGCGATTACGCACCCATTCTCAGGGTTGACGATTCGCATGTGCGCCGCGTGCTTGCGTTCGTCGTAACCAACAGGCTGGAACTCGACCGGCAAAAAGCTGATGAACTGGCGTATCTTCCAGAATAGTGACTTAGGATCACCAATCTTATCGACGTACTCCTCTTTACGAGAACCAAAGCCGACAATCACGCCTGGCTGAAACAGCCACATCCATGCAGCGATTGCCACGCACAGCCACGAAACGCCCATATCGCGAGATTTCTCGGTTAGCCCGTCCTCTCTGCCTCGCCATCTATCGATTACCCAATCAACGAACTCGGCTTGCTTTTCAAATAGCAAGAACGGTACGCAAGTTTCCAGTCCGATTTCAGCGTTACGAGGATCTATCGTGATGCCCCAATCCGTAATGAACGCTACCGGGTTTTCTTTGTAGTAGGCCTTGATTGGCTCAATAGTGGATTTGTCGGCGCGTAGCCTTTCAAGTCGCTCTGCTCTGTCCTTCCACACCTCTGAATAGTCAGGATTGCGCCAGTCGATCATTTTCCGATCATGTATTTGTAGGCGTCAGCCGGTGACATCGTGCTTTTCTCG
>CAUYUB010000654.1:0-16609 GCA_963575685.1 Gammaproteobacteria bacterium
GTGGTTAATAATGCTTCACAGAAGATAGCAAGGGTTTCCGATAATGTCTATTGTAGTCCTGGCCCACCGCTACAAATTGTGTACCGCTCCAGGCGATGTCGTAAAGATTTGTAGAGATAAATGGATTATGTGCGGTCCAAGTCACTCCATCGGGACTGGTTGATATTATACTATTGTTCCCCACTGCCACGAATTGGTTAGCGGCTTTGATAATGCGATTGAAACTTGGTGCGCTGTGCGAAGTCCAAACTAACCCCGTTGGACTGGTTAATAGTGTATCGCCCACTGCCACGAATTGACTGCCCGCCCAGATGACGTCACGAAGCTGTGCATTCGTCCCAGCAGTACGTAAGGTCCAGTTCACTCCATCGGGGCTGGTGCGGATCATGCCACTGTCCCCCACCACCACAAATTTGCTCCCGCTCCAAGCAACGCCATGAAGAGCTACGGACGTTCCTGTATTATGCCAGTCCCAGCTCATTCCATTGGAGCTGGTTGCTATATTGCCATCCGCAGTTACGACCGTGAATTGACTGCCAGTCCGGATGACGCGAGTGCTGTTGCCGGTATTACCGCCGTTAGTCCAAGTCAGTCCATCAAGACTAGTGGTAGACCAACTCGATGTACTAGGTACCAAAAACAGATTACCGTTCCAAGTAACGTCTACCAAACCTCTATTTCCTAGCGATGAACTCTGTCCTGTCCAAGTTACTCCATCCGAGCTAGTCTTAATGCTTCCATTTACCATCCAAGTTACTCCATTCAAGCTAGTCTTAATGCTTCCATTTACCATCAGAAATTGACCACCCGCCCAAATGAAATCACGAGGATGTCCGAATATATCGCTGGAGTAGGTGGTGGTGGTCCAATTCACGCCGTTGGTGCTGGTGCTGGTTACGCTCGTATTTGGATAGATCGAGTAATATCCCAGTATCAGAAATTGATTGCCGTTCCAGGCGATGCGGTGAAGTTCCGCGGTGGTGTCTGAATCGCGCCAAGCCCAAGTTACGCCATCGGTACTGGTGAGGATTGCGCCTATCCCGGTGGTATCGTCGAATCCTACCGCCACGAATTGACCGTTGGCATAAATCACCTGATACAGCCATCCGGTCGTTCCTGAATCGCGCGCGGTCCAGTGGACGGCATCGGAACTGGTGAGGATCGTAGTCAGCGTGTTGGAGGCATCGTAGCCGACCGCCACAAACTGGCTGCCACTCCAGGCAATACTGACGAGAGAGCCGGTCGTTCCCGAGGTACGCGCGGTCCAGGTCACGCCATCGGGGCTGGTAAGAATTGCCCCCGAAGAGTTGGAAGCATCGTAACCGACCGCCACGAATTGGTTGCCGCCCCAGATGACGCTGGCCAGATTCGCACTTGTCCCGGAGGTGCGTTCAGTCCAGACGGCACCATCGGGACTGGTAACAATCGCACCCGTGGTGGTGGAAGCATCGAAACCGACCGCAACAAACTGAGTACCACTCCAGGCGACGCTGGCGAGAGCCGCGGTTGGCTGTGTTGTTTGCCAGCGGGTCGCAACCCAGTTCACCCCATCGGTGCTGTTGAGAATCTCTGCGTCATCCCCGACCGTGACATAGCGCGAATTACCATAGACAACACCAGATACCGGATTACCGGGTACAGGAGAGACCCACGACCAATGTTCGCCACAGGCGGGTGATGCACTTGCGGGAATCGGGAGTAGGAATAGGGCCAACAAAAACCACGCTAGACTAATGGTTCGAAAAAGTATACTATTGACGGATTGCGGATTGCGGATTGCGGATTGCGGATTGCGGATTGCGGATTGCGGATTTGCGGATTTGCGGATTTGCGGAATTTAGTATTCATCGTCGGTATCACCCGAAATTAGAAATGAGTTCCTTGAAGAAACCTTGGATTAAGAGGGCGGTTCGTCATCTAAGCCAAGGATGCAAAGGCAGGAAGCGATAAAGGTAAATGTATCACCCTATAGGAGCAAGCTTATACATCACTATGCAAGCGCATGTCAACTACGCAACTACGGGCAACTCCCAGCTAAAGAACTACCAGATCGGTCAATGCCGCGTAGCGGCGTAATGAAACCCACGGCTAAATTCATTATGCCGCTACGCGGCGGTTGGCTCCTGGTAGTTTTTTAACCGGGACTTGCCTAACGGAGCTGAAGCGGTAAGGCGAAAAACGGGCCTCAATGACCCGTCCATAGGGGTAAGTCCGACAGGCTGCTAGGCAGCGAGTTGCCGCTTGCGAACTTTGATGAGGTCCGGCAGATTACGCGGCACTCAACCTATGTGGTCTATCCCAATCTCCGATCAAGCCGCCGATAACCGATGGCTTCGGCAAGGTGGGCGGTTGCGATGTCGGTACTGCCTGCCAAATCGGCGATGGTGCGGGCGACTCGCAGAATACGGTGGTAGGCCCGGGCGGAAAGCCCGAGGCGCTCGACAGCATTTTCCAGCAGCTGATGATCGGCCTCGGCCAGATGTGCCACCCGTTCCAATTCTCTCCCTCGTAGTTCGGAATTGATATGGCCGCTTCGTTTTATCATCCGAGCACGTGCAACCTCGACCCGACTGCGCACGGTAACGCTGGTATCACCATCGGAAGGCGCGCCCACGCGCAGGGCATCACGAGGCGGAGGACCGACCTCGACGTGGAGGTCGATGCGATCCAGCAGCGGCCCTGAGACGCGCGCCCGGTAGCGGGCCACGGCATCCGCACTACAGTGACAACGCCCATTCGGGTCGCCAAGATAGCCGCAGGGGCAGGGATTCATCGCTGCCACGAGTTGGAAATGGGCAGGAAGATCCGCTTGGCGGGCCGCCCGAGAAATGATGATGCGCCCCGATTCCAACGGCTGGCGCAGGACCTCAAGAACGCGGCGGTCAAATTCCGGTAGTTCGTCTAAAAATAGGACACCATGATGGGCCAGCGAGATCTCTCCGGGGCGGGGATTGGCACCACCTCCCACCAACGCCACCCCAGAGGCGGTGTGATGAGGGGCACGAAACGGACGGTGGCCCCAGGTAGCCAGGTTAAAACCGGCCTCACTGATCGAGGCCACTGCGGCCACTGCCAACGTCTCATCTTCGGTCAGGGCCGGCAGGATACCCGGCAAGCGGCTCGCCAGCATGGTCTTGCCGGTGCCGGGGGGGCCGATGAAAAGCACCGAATGAGCTCCCGCCGCGGCTACTTCCAGGGCACGACGGGCATGGTGCTGACCGCGAACATCGGAAAGGTCTTCGTTGAGGGGGGCTGGTTGAGATGGTGGCCCACCAACATAAGGGGACAACGGCGCGGCGCCGGTCAGGTGGGCGCACAGTTCCAACAAATGACGCACCGGCAGCACAGTCAGCCCTCGCGCCAAGGCGGCTTCCGCAGCATTGTCAGCAGGTACCACCAATGCCCGCCCCGCGGCACGGGCGGCCAATGCCGCTGGCAATACTCCGCGTACCGGTCGTAGTTCTCCGCCCAGGGCCAGCTCTCCGAGTAGTTCCAGATGCGGCAGGGTGCGCGCGGGAATTTGGCCGGAAGCTACGAGCATTCCCACTGCCATGGGCAAATCGAATCGCCCACCTTCCTTGGGTAGGTCGGCAGGGGCAAGGTTGAAGGTGATGCGGGCCTGGGGGAATTCATAACGGGCGTTGAGTAACGCACTCCGTACCCGATCTTTGGCCTCTTTTACCGCCGTCTCGGGCAATCCGACGATGGACAAGCCCGGTAATCCCCCGGATAGATGGACCTCGACGGTCACCAAGGGGGCGTCTACCCCCACCCGAGCACGGCTGTAGGCCACGGCAAGTTGTGGATCCACGGGAAGCACATTTGCCTCCTTGCGAGACATGGTTCAGTGAAATCGGTTAGGGAATGCCAGTGGCGTTCCTGGTTGGTCACAGTTCGTCCTGTCCCGCGTCGTCCGTACTGGGTGAGGTTTTCGCGCCTTGGGCCGTCAATGCCTCCACTTGGCGTGCTAGGGCAGCCACTCGATCCTGAGTACGTTCCAGCAATGCCTTTTGTATCTCAAACTCTTCCCGTGTCACCAAATCCAGCCGTGCGAAGGCAGAGGACAGGACGGCACGCAGGTTTTTTTCCAGGTCGCGTTGGAACTCCAGCGCCCCTGTTGGGAGCATGCTAGTCAGGCGTGTGGTCAGGTCGTCCAGAGTCTTGGGGTCGAACATGGTTGGTCTCGCCTTAGTTAGGGGGAACAGGACTTAAGACTTAAGTATATAGTGCCCCGCTTGCGCAGAGCGTCGAGGTAAGAACGGATGATGCAGAAGGACTGAGCACCCGCAAAAGTGCGAAAGCAGCCTCTCGACGATCAACGGCACGTCTCGTCAGGTTATAACTGTCCCAACGGGGCATAATGGGATAGCCTGGGGCAATGCCCCTGGTAATGACCTAATAATTAAGAACTTAGGATCCTCGTGATGAGCTGTCCGCTGCTCGCCACCCGCGATCTTGTCGTGACCATTGCCGGCAAGAGGGTAGTAGGAATCGACGGGCTGACGTTTAACCTTCACCCTGGTGAACGCCTGGTCATCCTCGGCCGCAACGGCGTCGGCAAAACCACGCTGTTGCATACGCTGGCCGGCCTACGAACTGCGGCATCAGGCGAGATTCGCTTGGACGGCGAATGCTACAGCGAACTTGAGCCGCGCAGCGCGGCGCGATTGCGTGGGTTCTTACCGCAACAACAGGGGGATGCCTTCCCGGCTACGGTGCTGGAAACGGTACTGATTGGTCGACATCCGCACCTCGGTCGCTGGGATTGGGAAAGCGAACGGGATGAAAGTCTGGCGCGGGAGGCATTGACAGCGGTAGGACTGGAGGATTTCCATAACCGCACCATCCATACACTCTCCGGTGGCGAACGTCAGCGCGTGGCATTGGCCACATTATGGGTCCAACAACCCCGGTTGTACCTGCTGGACGAGCCCCTGGCCCACCTCGACCTCAAACACCAGATCGCGATGCTGGACCTGTTCAGTCACCGCGTTCGCGAGGACGCCGCTGCGTTGGTGATGGTACTGCACGACATCAACCTGGCAGCCCGTCATGCCGATCAGGCGTTGCTGCTGTTCGGCGACGGTACCCACGCCATCGGCCCCACCGCTACTCTGCTCAACACCGACCACTTGAACCGTCTTTACGGCCATCCGCTACGGGAGATCAGCGAAGGGGAGGGGGGACAGTGCTGGTTCGTGCCGGAATTGGGCTACCCTAGGGGCTAATGCGTTCTCCTTAACTTTGCGCTCCAAATGCACGCCTACCTTGGCGGGGTTTCAAAAAAGCTTGAATGGCGCCACCTTGTTACGTTGTGATACCAGATTTCTTGAGCAGGGCGATGAGCTGTTCCAGCTGCCTTTCTGCTGCTTCCTTAGCGATCCGTTCTTGCTCAAACTGCCTTTCTGCGGTTATCCTCGCGAGTCGTTCTTGTTCCTTTTCTAGCCGTTCTTGCTCAAGCTGCTTTTCAACGGCTTCTTTGGCGAGCCGTTCTTGCTCGGCCTTTAATACCTCCTGTCCTTGATAATATACTCGAATCTTTCTCTCCCTACTCCATTCGGTTGGTTTAAGAATTTCAATTTCCAATCCGGGGATTGCTTCGCTACGATAACGTCGATCCTCAGATAGCATTACCTCTCGATACGATTCGGTTTCTGAACGATACCGATACCAAACTACCGAACGGTTATCATCCGGATCCGGATAAATTAATACGAATTCTGGAACACGGTTCCAGGCGTTATATTCACGCATCCTGTCGCTATCTTTTTTCTCCTTGTCAATCCTTGAGGTAGAGACCACTTCCAGGCTCAATAACAACTCGTTAGCGGTGATCTCGTTTGTTCTTTTGCTAGCGGTTAGAGCATAATCCGGATAAAGTATTTTGCGATTCCCTTCCTTATCCATATACCAAACCGGATTGTCACTTAGACGTTGTAAACCCGCCCTAGCCACTACTTGACCGACAAGCTCCAACAATAAATGAATCGTATTGGTGTGGTTCATTGACTGCGGCATCTCGAATTCCTCATCGTAATACGGGATCCCATCCATTGATTCTTGACTGTGGAGCAATGGAGTTAATTTTTTTAGCATGGCCTCGTGCTCAAGACGGGCCTGGGGATCAACTCGCAAACGAGCAATTGCGGCCATCAGCTCCTTTGCTTCCTGGTCGTGATAAGGTTTTCTCTTCGTCGAGTCTAAGCCATAAGAACGCGGCGTGATTTGTTCAGGGATATTTTCTCGATGTTTGTTTTTACGAATAGCAATGGCGGTCATGAATTTTCTCCAATTGCGGTCATAATTCTTTCGGGAAAAAGTTTAGAAAGGCATCCCTTCGAAGGCATCCCCTCGGGGGACGCACTGGGGTATTATCAACATGGTCTCGTGGCGGTCACCGTATCAGCAACCGGGACGCGCCTTATCGTCCTGTAATCCATTCTTTAAGCTACCTATTTTACTTGAGAACCCATGATCCAAAGCATTGAGCAGCGTATTGCGGAAGAACTCGGCGCCCAACTTCGTCAAGTGGTGGCGGCGATCCATCTCCTGGATGAGGGGGCTACGGTTCCCTTCATCGCCCGCTACCGTAAAGAGGCGACCGGAGGGCTGGATGATACGGCCCTGCGTACCCTGGAGGAACGGTTGCACTACCTGCGAGAGTTGGAGGAGCGGCGCGCCGTGGTTCGGGCCTCAATTGCCGACCAAGGCAAGCTTACCGAAGAGCTTGCCGCCGCGATTGATACTGCTGATACCAAGACCCGTCTCGAAGACCTCTATCTTCCCTACAAACCCAAGCGTCGCACCAAAGCACGGATCGCCCGAGAAGCGGGCCTCGCTCCCCTCGCTGAGGGTCTGCTCGCCGATCCGACCCAAAACCCCGAGCAAACCGCAGCAGCCTATGTCAACCCAGAGAAAGGCGTTGCCGATGTCGCCGCTGCCCTGGAGGGCGCGCGTCACATCCTCATGGAGAACTTTGCCGAGGATGCCGAACTGCTCGGACGGCTCCGCGAATACTTGTGGGAAAACGCCTGCATGGAATCAAAGGTGGTGGAGGGCAAGGAGAAGGAGGGGGTCAAGTTCTCGGACTATTTCGACGCCAGGGAGACCCTGAAGACGCTACCCTCCCACCGTGTGCTGGCCCAACTGCGGGGACGCAACGAGGGAATTCTGGCCCTGACCGTAGCCCTCTCCAACCTCAAAGGCGAAGACTTCGGGCCGAGCTGCGAGGCCATGGTCTACGAACGCTTCGGTCTGCGCGACGCCGGCCGCCCCGCCGACCACTGGCTGTTGGAAAGCGCACGCCTGGCTTGGCGCATCAAGATCTACACCCACCTTGCCCTGGAACTGACCAATCGTCTGCGTGAACAGGCTGAAGAGGAAGCGATTCGAGTCTTCGCCGGCAATCTCCACGACCTCTTATTGGCCGCGCCCGCAGGTGCTCATGCCATCTTGGGGTTGGACCCAGGGCTACGTACCGGCGTCAAGGTGGCCGTGGTCGATACCACCGGAAAAATCACCGCTACCGGGACGATCTATCCCCATGCCCCGCGCAATGATTGGGATGGGAGTATCCGTACCCTGGCCCTGTTGTGCGAAAAATATCGAGTGGAGCTCATCAGCATCGGCAATGGTACCGCTTCCCGCGAGACCGACCGTTTGGCTCTGGAGCTGATACATCGTCATCCAGAATTGAAGCTCAAGAAAGCGGTAGTCTCTGAGGCGGGGGCCTCGGTCTACTCCGCCTCCGAGTTTGCCGCCCACGAACTTCCGGATCTGGATGTCTCCTTACGTGGAGCGGTATCCATCGCTCGCCGTCTTCAGGACCCCCTGGCAGAGTTGGTCAAAATCGACCCTAAGTCGATTGGGGTTGGTCAGTATCAACATGATGTGTCTCAGACCCACCTGGCCAAGGCCTTGGACGCCGTGGTGGAAGACTGCGTGAATGCGGTGGGGGTAGACGTCAATACTGCCTCCGCCCCCTTGCTCGCTCGGGTCGCGGGACTCTCGCCAACGATTGCGCGCAACATCGTGGAGCTACGGGATAGTCACGGCCCCTTTCAGCACCGTCATCAGTTGAAGGAAGTCCCGCGTCTGGGACCCAAGACCTTTGAACAGGCCGCAGGCTTTTTGCGTGTGACCGGAGGTAGCAACCCCTTGGACGCCTCCGCCGTCCATCCCGAGGCCTACCCGGTAGTGGAACGGATCGTGGCCCATACCGGCAGGCCGGTGGGGGCGCTCATCGGTGATGCTGTGTTTCTGCGTACCCTCAAGCCTAACGATTACATCGACAATTTCTTCGGCGTTCCTACCGTTACCGACATCCTCAAAGAGTTGGAGAAACCCGGTCGTGACCCTCGTCCCGAGTTCCGCACCGCCACCTTCATGGAAGGGGTGAACGAAATGAAGGATTTGACCCCCGGCATGATATTGGAGGGAACAGTCACCAACGTTACCAACTTTGGTGCCTTTGTCGATGTGGGGGTACATCAGGACGGTTTGGTCCACATTTCTGCGATGTCCGACACCTTCGTCAAAGACCCCCGTCAGGTGGTGAAAGCGGGTGATCTGGTCAAGGTAAAGGTGATGGAAGTCGATATTCCGCGTAAGCGCATCGCCCTCAGTATGCGTTCTGGTGATCCGGTCCGACCCGAGGCAAAGAACGATGCGCCGGAACGGAGTTCTGGTCCACGTCCCGAGGCTCGGGGTGGTAATCGTGAACGGGCACGAGGGAATGAGCGACGCTCAGGGGCCGGAGAGGCACCCGCCCAAGCGCAAGGTACCCTAGCGGATGCCTTTGCGCGTGCCCGTGGCCAGCGCGGGCGTTAAAGCGAGGTATGGATATCCGTCCCGAGTCGCCAACCTACGGCAAAAGTCTCGGTGCTGAATTGGGCGATGCGCTCCGCGTTGAGGTGGAGAACGAGGCGGCAATGGAGGCCTTGGGAGCGCATCTAGCCCAAGCCGTTGCGGGCGATGGCCTCACGGTAGCCCTACAAGGAACGCTAGGGGCGGGAAAAACCACCCTCACCAGAGGATTCCTGCGCGCACGAGGACACCAGGGGAAGGTGAAGAGCCCTACCTTCACCCTGGTGGAGCCCTATGACTTCCCAGAAGGGGCGGTGTACCACTTCGATCTCTACCGCCTCACCGATCCCGAAGAATTGGAACTGCTCGGGGTACGCGATTATTTCGTGCCCGGTGCGATCTGTCTGGTGGAGTGGCCGGAACGGGGGGAAGGGGTGCTGCCGGTGCCGGACCTTCGGTTCGACATCCGCTATCGTGATGAGGGACGCACCGTAGACATGGCGGCGGGTAGTGTACGGGGTGGCGTGGTGCTGGCGGCACTCATCCAATTGTTGTTGTCGGACAACACTACGCCAATACTCGAACCAACCTTAGATTAAGATTCTATCTCACGAAGCTACTTGCAGAAATAGTTTAGATTGGCGCATCATGAAGACATGGCTTGATGATCGGGAGTGGTAAAAATGAAACAGCTTTCTCGGTGGTGGTGGTTGTGGTTGGTACTATCCCCAGGCTATGGGGTGGCTGCTACCAACATCATCGGATTGCACCTACAGGGGACTGAGGGATACAGCACGCTGGTGCTTGATCTCGATGGATCGGTCGGGGTCAACCTATTTACCCTGGATAGTCCTAATCGGGTGGTTGTGGACCTTCCGGGGGCGCACCTCAGCAACCCGCGTCAGATACATGCCCTCAAAAACGCAGTGATACGTGGGATGCGTGCTGCTTCCCAGTCGGACGGTCGGTTACGCATCGTCCTTGATGTGGCCCACCCGCTCTGGCCACGTAACTATTTCACTGGGGACGATAAAAACACACATTTGGTGATTGAGCTACGCGATTCTGGCGGGATAGCCAATGCGATGGTGCCGAAGGCGGTCGCGCCGAAAGGCCAACCAATATCGGCGGTATCATCACGGTCACCCGTAGCACCAACCGCGGGCCACACCATCGGGAAACGTTCGCCTAATACCGGCCTCATCCCGGAGCCGTTGGCCCCATCTCATCCAATTCCCCCCGAAGTGGCTACAGTAGTCCATGAGGCGTTGGCGCCTCGGCCTACGACCCCTTCGCCTTCGGTTCCGCAGCCTGTTACCCCTGGCAAGGAAGAGGGCGTGGAGCCATTGAAGAACCGGGAGAAAGCCGCGGAAACGGTGATGCCGCCGTCGGTTGAGCCTATCTCCGCGCTTCGGAACTCCTCCGAAGCGGTATCCAAGCCCGCGCCACAGACATCCCATCAGGCGTCACCCGCTCCACACACGCAGGCGAAGGTTACCGCGCCGTGGAACGGCCGGTCCGCCATCCTCAGCCCGCCTGCCGTAGCAAAAGGCAGGGATATTGTGGTCGCAGTAGATGCCGGCCACGGTGGCAAAGACCCTGGGGCTACCGGACCAGGGGGAACCGAAGAGAAGGACGTGACCTTGGCCATTGCCCGGCGTGTGGCGGACCTTCTACGCAGGGAACGCGGTATGCGTCCGGTGTTGACCCGCAACGGTGACTACTTCGTACCCCTGCGTGAGCGTATCCAAAAGGCCCATACCTTCAAGGCCGACCTGTTTATCTCTATCCATGCGGATGCAGCCCATGATTCTTCGGTGACGGGTGCCTCCGTCTATGTCCTGTCCGAGCAGGGGGCTAGTTCTGAGGCCGCGCGATTCTTGGCGGAAAAGGAGAATTCGGTCGATCTGGTGGGAGGGGTACATCTAGAGGGGCGTGACAACAACCTCGCCCGGACCCTGCTCGACATGTCTCAGAGTGCCACACGGGATGCCAGCCTTACGGTAGCAAGCCGCCTACTCAGTTCCATGGAACAGGTAGGGACACTCAGTCGCACTGCCGTGGAGCGGGCGGGTTTCCTGGTCCTCAAATCGCCGGACATCCCGTCCGTGCTGGTAGAAACCGCTTATCTCTCCAACCCGGATGAAGAGGAAAGGCTCAACGATTCACATTACCAGCAAACCATTGCGCAAGCGATTATGAAAGGGCTTCGCGCTTATTTCCTCCGTAGCCCACCCTCCGGCACTTTGCTGGCTCAGACCATGGAGGCCAGCACTATGGAATTGGTGCGGCGCTAACCGCCCAGCAGGCGGATTCAACCTTGAGGTACAACAGCGGAATTAGCGTTTCTTGCCCACAATGATGGCAAAGGGTGCCCGCGTCCTTTTACCCAACCCCTTAACGCTATTTCCTCATTCCCCATGGCCGACCTCAACCCACCCCAGAATGCCGCCGTGCGCTACATCGACGGACCATTACTGGTGCTGGCCGGGGCGGGTAGCGGCAAGACCCGCGTCATCACCCAAAAAATCGTCCACCTGGTGCGCCACTGCGATATTCCGGCGCGCCACATTGCCGCCGTCACCTTCACCAATAAGGCGGCGCGGGAGATGAAGGAGCGGGTGGGCAGCCTCCTTGCCGGTAACGAAAAACGCGGCCTCCAGGTCTCCACCTTCCACACCCTCGGCCTTACCATCCTCCGTCGGGAGCTGAAACGGATCGGCTACAAGGCGGGCTTTTCGATCTTCGATGCCAACGACTCCACCGCTTTGGTGCGCGAACTACTGCGCAAGGAGCAGGGCGACGCCCTCGGTCAGGAAGAAATAATCCGCCACCGCATCTCGCGCTGGAAAAATGACCTAGTCACCCCGCAACAGGCGCAAGGACTTGCCGCGGAGGCGCTGGAACAGGCGGCGGCACGCCTCTACGAGGAATACGACCGCCACCTCAAAGCCTACAACGCCATGGATTTTGACGACCTGATCCGGCTACCGGTGCTGCTCCTACGCACGGAGCCCGAGGCGTTGGAGACCTGGCGAGGACGGATCCGCTATCTACTGGTGGATGAGTACCAAGATACCAACGCCTGCCAGTATGAGTTGATGCGTTTGTTGCTGGGTGCGCGTGGCGCGCTGACCGCAGTGGGCGACGATGACCAGTCGATCTACGCCTGGCGCGGCGCACGGCCCGAGAACCTGGCGGATCTGAAAAAGGACTATCCCCATCTCAAGGTGATCAAGCTGGAACAGAACTACCGCTCCAGTGGAAACATCCTCAAAGCCGCCAATCATCTGATCGCCAACAATACCCATCTTTTCGAGAAACGGCTGTGGAGTGAACTTGGATGGGGTGATCCACTCCGGGTGATCGCCTGCCGCGATGCCGACGCCGAGGCGGAGCAGGTCGCCGCCGAGATCCTCTCCCATCGCTTTCGCCACCGTACCGAATTCCGCGACTATGCCATTCTCTACCGCGGCAACCACCAGGCGCGCCCGGTCGAAAAGGCATTGCGTACCCTTCACATCCCATATCATTTGAGCGGCGGCAGTTCTTTTTTTGAGAAGGGAGAGGTTCGCGACATCCTCGCCTATCTGCGACTGATGGTGAATCACGATGACGACAATGCTTTTCTGCGGGTGGTCAACACCCCACGTCGCGAGATCGGTACCTCCACTCTGGAGAAATTGGGCGCCTATGCCGGCGAACGCGGCGTCAGTCTATTCGCCGCCAGCCACGATCTGGGCGTGGAGAGTCTGCTATCGGTGCGCGCGGTGGAACGGCTACGCCGCTTTTGTCATTGGGTAGCGGAGATCGGTCAACGCGGCAGTTACGGCGACCCGGCGCGTACCGCTCGCGAATTGGTGCAGGAGATCAACTACCAGGGGTGGGTGGAGGATAATTGCGATAATCTCAACCAGGCAAAGCGCCAGATGGAGAATGTCGGCGAGCTGATCGACTGGCTGGCGCGGATGCGCGACAACGAGGAACAGCCCGATACCCTGGCGGAAATGGTGTCGCGCATGACCCTCCTTGGCATTTTGGAACGCGACGGCGAAGAGAATAGTTCGGACGCAGTACACATGATGACCCTCCATGCCGCCAAGGGATTAGAATTCGGCCACGTCTTTCTGGTGGGGATGGAAGAGGAACTACTCCCTCATCGGGTGAGCCTAGAGGAAGATAACCTGGAGGAAGAGCGACGCCTCGCCTACGTCGGCATCACCCGCGCACGTAAGTCCCTCACCTTCACCCTGGCAAAGAGACGGCGGCGTTATGGCGAAGAAGTGGCGTGTGAGCCAAGCCGGTTTTTGGAGGAGCTACCCAAGGAAGAGCTGGAGTGGCAGGGAATGGCGGGAATGGGCAAACAGGTCGCCCCGGAAGAGAAGCAGGAACGCGGTAAGGCGCATTTGGCCAGTTTGAAGGCGATGTTGGGGGGATAAAAAATGGTTTATCCGGAAGGATGCTCCTTCCAATAAAATACATTAGACATTATTGGAAACCTCGTAAGTTGGGCCGACGAAGGAACGTGGTGTGTGTCCTTCCTGTAATACCAGACGCATGGCCGAGACCGTCGCGCATCTTGTGGATCAAGTAATTCGGCGTTTACCAGTGCGTCAGTGGGTCCTATCCCTGCCCAAATGGTTACGATATTTTTTACGGAACAATCCTCAAGCCATTAATAGCGTCCTGCATATCTTCCTCCACGTGGTCGAATTTTGTCTGCGCGAATCTAGTCACTTGCGCAAGACTCACAACATCGCGCCAGTCGTCCGGTGTCGCGCGCCCGCGCAACGCGACGCGCGCCGCATCGTTCCCTGCATGAAGAGCGGCGAGCAACAATTCCGTGGCAGCGTTTTCAGTGGACATGGTTCTTGACACTCTCGGCATCGCCGCCGCCTTTTTTTGGTTTCTCAAAATGCTTACGCAAAAACATCGTCAATTTCGCTACTGTGAGAAGGAATTCCGCATTCGCCTGACGCAATTCGGGCGAGCCGAAAAGCCCGCTCCCGAAATCCCCATCCTGTGCCATTTCTTTTTTTAGTTGATCGAATGAATAGTCGTTAGGCAATTGTTCCAGAACGTCAACGTAAAGTTCTTGCGCGCGTTGGACGATCTTCTCGCTCTGCTCGAATGTGATCTCGCCAGCGTGATATTTTTTGAGGAGCGCGCATTGGTATGCTCGGCAAGTTGGGGGGTGGTTCGGGTAGGCCGAACAGCGTTGCTCTCGGTACAGCGGGCAAGGTTGGCGAAAGAAAAGTTGGTCCCCATGCGTTTCAATTGTCAATCCAAGCGCGCGCACGGTATCAATTTCGTTTGGTTTCACAATTGTGTGGGCGTGCAGCGCGCCATTGCAGCATAGACCACACGCAAGGCAGAGTGATGAGCCGTTAGGATTGGTTGAAACGAACATAGACATCGCCGGAAAGAAAATCGGCCTCGGGTTCGACGCTCTTCAAAATCAGGACCAAGTCTTTTGGCATCACCCATTCTCGAGCATCCACTCAAACCGCTCTTCGATGGCATATTCTTTACGCTGGCACAAGTTGCACTTTTTTGAATGTCTGAAAATTTAATGTCAGCAATGAGTCTAAAGCTGATTTATGTTTTTTATTTGTATTGCTGAGACATTCACTAATTGCAGTTTTGAAGGTTGGAAAATTAGGATAGTACTTTGAATACAAGGATTGCTTTTTCACAAACTTCCATAAACGCTCAATTAGATTTAGGTTTGGCGAATATGCAGGGAGGAACAATAATTCAATTCCTAATTGTTTTGCCGTACCCACAACCATCGCGCATCTTTGATATCTGGCGTTATCTAAAATTAATGTAACCGGAATAGCTAAGTTTAATTCAACTATTTTATGTAAAAGCTGGGATACGCTATTGGAATTAATGTAGCTATCATTGGTCACGGTAATTAACTCGTGAGTGATGGCATTCAAGGCACCCAATACATTAAAGCGTTGTCGCCCGGCGGGAGCTTTAAGAAACAGCCGTTCAAAACACCATAAAATCCCCAAAAAAGGAGCCAGCACGAAATGCGCTGCGTCCACAAAAAATACAGCACGTTCACCGGCTTGTGCTTCCTCCAGTCGTGGCTGGATCTGCTCGGCCACAAAAGTGGCCTGCACATCTGGATCCGCTTTAGCCGGGATCATTCCAACCTTCCGGCATTTCATGCCTATCTTTTTAATAAATTTTCGAACCTGAGTCTCCTTGCGCTCGATTCCAGTTAACTCTTTAATTTTAGCTGCCGCTTCCTTAATTGTTGCTGGAGGATTTTTGCGAAAATACTCTTCCAGCATTCCCTTGTGATTTTCCAATTCACTGGTCGGTTGATAAAAATTTATCAATTTTAATTTATCAATTCCCCCAGTCTGGTAATCCCGCAAGTAACTGCAAAGAGTGTGAGGGGAAATACCGGTCAAACGACAAATTTCATTATGTGGTACCCCATTGCTTTTTAGCCACAATGCCTCCATTTTTCGTTGAACACGTGGATGTGGATTATGATAACGCTCATAATTTAATTCCTGTTTTTCTTTTTCTGTAAATGCCAAGGAAATCATGGTGGCCTCCCAACGTAATTGGTCAAAATTGTAGGCTATGACCGCGTTCAGTATAGTTCAAGCGAATAGGACCCAGCCTGCTTCCCCCAAGAAGCGGATGACGATCTCGCGGTCGGAGAATGAGGTGTAGTTGTATGGGATCTCTCGGATGCGGTCGGAGGTCGGGGCGGAGGCGGAAAGGGGCGTGGTCATGGGCACTAGGAGGTGAGGTGCTGAGGTGCTGGAGAAGTCCTTGCGGAAGCGGGAGCATACACATGAGTGGTATCGTGCTGGCCGTACTTGGCTAGACGCGGTTGTAATCCCTATCCCTATCCCTTCATCAGGCATAAGACTCAACTGTCAATCACCCCGGGCTAAAGCCCGTGGCTTGTGAAAGCAAGCTCGAGATTGACCAGCCGTAGTCCGAGAAATCGGACTACGTTGCAACGAAGTACAAGACTCACCTTGGGGCGCTTCCTCAACTCCAAGCTCTGAAAGCAGCAGAAGCAGACACGCGACGGGTACGCACGAAACGGTCTGCTGCAAAGTTCGCAAGAATCGAAGCTGCGTTGCAACATTGGCGAGGGGAGCGAGCCGAAAGGCTCCGTCACTAGGCGCGTAAGCGCTGACAGCCGGGAAAGACCGGCAACTAATTTTCTTGGTGGGACGGCGAAAACCGTCCCCTTTCCTCCCCGCCCTCAAGGGCGGGGTTTCTCGGGGACACTGATGAACAACACTACGCAACAACAAAAAACAGATCAGAAAAAGCCATATTCTACCCCCAGGATAGAATCGCATGGAAAAGCAAAGGATATAGTTCGTTCAGGAAGTAAAACCGCATACAATGAGACCTCCTTTTTCCTTTATAGCCCCTCTGGCGGACCTAACTGAATGAAACCGCCTTTTACACTTACCGCCCCTCTGGCGGGCGAGAGCAAAAGCATCAGGACAAGAAAATAGCGGTAATATCGTCTACGAGTTTCGTATTCCCTCGCTATCCTGATGCTTCCGCTTTCCGTAGTAACCTTCACGATCTGAGTCTCTGGTTGAGGTAGTTTTCAACTGTAAATCTCAGCTACTTTCAGTATGCCGATTTATCAGATTAACGGAATTGCCGTTCATTCTAATCTTCCGCTCCCCATGCCTATGCTGGAAGGGCGCGGGGAGCCCGCGCTTTTTTATGAATTCGAGCGTTACCACTCACCATTCGCTATAGAAAGCGCGCCTAACTCTAATTATATTCTTTTATAAAC
>CAUYUB010000655.1:0-1037 GCA_963575685.1 Gammaproteobacteria bacterium
AGTTAGTCATCGCTGATGAACCGACTGCTAATCTTGATTCCGAGACCCTGGCGGCCTATTTTCCCGCGCGACGCGCGGCGAATCAGCCGATTATTGATGCGTTGGGGCACGTCTAACCTTCCATAAAGAGTTCATCAAATGCGAAACCTGGCGCGATGGTTATTTTTTGTTGTGATATTCTTCAAGGGCTCGCTGGCAATTTCTTCTCCCGATCCACAAGAATTGCTCGCTAATTCGGATCGAGCGCGCGGCGGCGGGCTGCTAGGTATTGTTTGGGAGATTGTTCTAGTTTCCCGAGAGGGTGGGAAGGTATCGGACGAACAACGCTTGGAAGTACGTGCAGAGGCGGACGCAAGTGTTGCGGAAACCTTGGCGCCGGCGCGCTTCAAGGGCTCAAAATTATTGCAAATAGGCCGCAATATGTGGATCACCCGTCCGGGTCTGTCGAAACCCATACCCATCTCGCCACGCCAACGTTTGAGCGGTCAAGCCGCTAACGGTGATATCGCCGCCACCAATTATGTGGCCGATTATAATCCCAGTCTTGTTGGTGAATCAGCCGTGGATGACGAAAAATGCTATGTCCTCGAATTGAGCGCAAAACATAAACGTGCCACCTATGATCGCGTGCGTTATTTGATATCAATCTCCCGCGGGGTCGGGGTTGTGGCTGAATTTTATTCGCTGTCCGGCAAATTGATGAAAACTGCACGCTTTGAGTACAACAATAGCATTAATTATGATGGGAAGCGTACTCCCTTCGTCAGCCGCATGATCATCCGTGACGCACTGATCGACGCTGAAACAACCATGGAATATGGCACAGTACGTGTGCGCGCGATTCCACCAGCCGAGTTCGATCTCGGGCAAGTACAATGAAATCGCTCTATAAATCGCTTACCTTACTATTGATATTTCCTGCCTTCAGTCACGCCGAGGACTGGCGTACCTCTTGGGACGGAACGCTATACGGCTACACAGAGCGCGTCACGTTACACGAGGATAGCCTACTCAATCCCAGCAATCAGATCGCTCAT
>CAUYUB010000656.1:0-1034 GCA_963575685.1 Gammaproteobacteria bacterium
TGCCGGCTATGCCGGCTCCTCCCACGTCGGGAAGGTGGGGGTAGAGCATTACTACGAGGATGTTCTCCACGGAAAGGTCGGCTACGAGCAGGTAGAGACCAATGCCCAGGGGCGTTCGCTACGGGTGTTGGAACGGACCCCGCCGGTCGCCGGAGATGACCTCTACCTGACCCTGGATGTACGCCTACAGGCCGCTGCAGAAGCGGCCTTGGGAGAGTTCAATGGTGCTGTGGTGGCCTTGGAGCCGCGTAGTGGTGCGATTCTCGCTCTGGTCAGCAAGCCCGCCTACGACCCCAATCCTTTCGTCAACGGTATCGACCCCAAGAGCTACCGACAGCTCCAGACCGACCACAACCGGCCACTGTTTAACCGTGCCCTGCGTGGTCAGTATCCGCCTGGTTCAACCGTCAAACCTTTTGTTACTTTAGCCGGGGTAGAATACGGTCTGGTCTCCGGCAACCGTGGCGTCTATTGTCCGGGTTGGTATCGGTTAAGCGGCGAGGAGCACAAATACCGCTGCTGGAAACACGGCGGCCACGGTGCCGTGGACATGCACCGTGCCATCGTCGAATCCTGCGATGTCTTTTTCTACGACTTAGCGGCCAATCTCGGGATTGATCGTCTTTCCGAATATTTAACCCGTTTTGGTTTTGGGAAAAAGACCGGGGTAGATATCAGCGGAGAACTGGGAGGCCTAATACCAACGCGAGAATGGAAACGCGCGACCCGTAACCAAAGTTGGTATCCCGGTGAGACCATTATTACCGGCATCGGTCAGGGCTTCATGAGTGTTACCCCCTTGCAGCTTGCCTACGCCGCCGCCACCCTGGCGAACCATGGTCAACCAGTGCAGCCACGCGTCCTCTACGCGGTGGCCCAGCCCGCCACCAAGGTCCTCCAGGTCCACCAGCCACAGCTTCAAGAATCCATCTCACTGGATAATTCCGGGTACTGGGAAAAGGTCATCGCGGCCATGATGGATGTGGTCCATTCCTCTTCAGGGACCGCCAAGCGTATTGCACAAGGGCTTGACT
>CAUYUB010000657.1:0-1030 GCA_963575685.1 Gammaproteobacteria bacterium
CCTACACACAGACGGGACACCCTACCTGACACCAGCCGTCACGTTTAAGCTGACAGATGAGCTTGTCACCTCGACCACGGTCTACCCGAAATGGTGGAGTTATGCCATAACCACGGCATCAGACGGGACGTTTACCGCGGCGCTGCCTGTACCTGATACCGGTACGACGCAGTACCTGATTACGATGGTGGATAATACAACGGCCTATACCAACTTGGGCGTGGGCGCGGCAACGGATCTGATGACGCTGTTATCGATTTCGGGGTCAGCGGGGCAGCAGGACGCGCTGCAGACGATCATGGATGACCATGTTGCGGCGGTAGATACCCACAGGCCGCTATTGGCATCGGCGCTGATGACGGATACGGTAGAAGCGATAATCGATTCAGTCAATCACTGGCTTCCATTTGGGCCGTATCATTCTGTAACCGGCGGGATCATGAGCGAAACCAGCTATCCTTATGCGGCAACAATCGATAGACACATGACGTTTGTGGAGTGGGTGCAATCGGTACACGTTGCAACCACTAACAACGCCAGCAATTACTGGCAGATCAACCTATATACACTAGATGACTATGCATCGATTGGCTATGTCTCAACAGTAGGAGTTTCGGCCGATGTCTGGGCAAACGTAACCTGCGCTAATAAATTTATTACCGATCTACCCACAACGCGAATCGGTTTATGGATGGAGTGCGCAAAGCATGGCAGCCCCGGCGATTTACAGATTTTCTCCCCCACGTTTGGGGTACATACGCACGATGCAAACCCTTAGCCGGGGTATCAGCCCCCTCGGAGCAAGCGCTGATTGATGCCTATATAGCTCAGAAACTGGGCGCGTTTTGTTGTTGGGGACCGCCAATACACCTGCAAGTCGAAATTGCAGATCCTAATCTCGATCCAGATGTAACGTTTCATCCGACCGGGTTAGACGTAGATCAATGGTTGGATAGTTTGTCCTCTGATTTTAAACATGCCATTTTTACTACCATGCACCATGACGGGCTGTGCATGTATCCGACCGCTT
>CAUYUB010000658.1:0-1028 GCA_963575685.1 Gammaproteobacteria bacterium
AAGCCAGCCGGAAAGCAACGCTGAAACTTGAAGGCCGTTTCGATTTTACCGTCAGCCGTGATTTCAAGGATAGTTATGAGGGCATCATGAAGCAACCCGGGATAGATACCCTCAACGTAGATCTCGCCACCGTGGATTATCTGGATAGTTCGGCACTGGGCATGTTGTTGTTACTTCGGGAAAACGTCGAGTCCACTCACATCCAACTCACCCTGGTGAATAGTCACGGTGCAGTTCGCCAATTCTTGGAAGTAGCCAATTTTTCCAAAATGTTCACCCTGCGTTAACCAATTACGTAACGCAGAGTGCTCATTGTTATACCTATCATAAGCCCGTAGGTATGATTTAGCCGGTGCGCTTTGTACCCCAGCGCACCCTACAATAGGTTTTTCTTCCAATTTTCACCTCCCAACTAAATGAGGTTGCAATATGTTTCAACGTATAAAAATAGGTGTACGACTATGGGGAGGTTTTGGCTTGGTGCTGTTGATGATGATTTGGCTGACGGGAATTGGAGTAAATGGCTTCAATAAGGTAAACGATGCCGTCACCAAGATCACCAAGGACTATTATCCCAAGGTGGGACAGGTCCAAGAATTCATGAATCAGATTGACCTCGTTGTTCGCCACACCTATAACGCCCTGCTGCTCAAGGATCCGGAAAAGGCCCGGACCGCAGTGGATGCCATGGTGGAGGCGCGTCGAGCAATTGAGGAGAAGCTCGATGGATTGGATCGAACCATTCATTCCGAACGCGGCCGTGAGATCCTGCGCACTATCCATGACAATCAGAAGGTATTCCTGTCCGCCCACGAACGGGTAATGGAAATGATTCGCGGGGGGCGTTGGGACGAAGGGACGCAATGGCTGTTTCGTGAGGTAATACCTTCCTATACCGCTTACGATAAAAACGTGGATGCCATCATCGCCTACCAAGACAACCTGGTGGATCAGGCGGGTATTCAGGCGGACGAGGTCCAGCAGCGGGGGGTTACCCTAATGTTGTCTCTGGCCGGAATTTCGCTAAT
>CAUYUB010000659.1:0-1027 GCA_963575685.1 Gammaproteobacteria bacterium
GCTATATTTGGTGCCTGTTCCAGTGTTCTACGCATTGCATTTACAAGCAAAATCTCCCCATAGCCACGCCCCTGAAATTCTTTGTCAACGGCTAATCTGCCTAAAAGGGTTGCAGGTATCAGTGGATAGCGTGGCAGTTTTTTGGAGAGTTCTTGAGGCAATTCACAGGGGGTTACGGCAAAGGCTGACAACGTGTAATACCCGATAACTTGCTCTGTTTCGGAAGCAAGTAAAACAAACGGTGCGGCAACATATTTTTTTGCATCCTGTCCGGCCTGCTGTTGCAAATAGCGATCAAGTTCCTTCGCGCCCGATGTAAACCTTTTTCGGTCGTGCTTGGAATTAAGCGGCTCAATCCGAAGATGTGAGGTTATTGTCACGTTACCCTAAGAGTTCTTGATGGCATTTCACAGCTTGGCGAAGTCGATCACTGGGGTCTGGCGGATTGAGAAACATTGCTACCATGAAATCTGTATCTTCTTTCGTCAGGCGTAGTACCTGCCGCTCCTCAATTGTGCGGACTGCCACCTGTTCGGCACTGTCGAGCACAAAATCGGTCAAGTTACGACCAGTAAGCGAGGCGGCGCGTTCGAGCAACTCGCGGCGTTCCGGTGATACTCGCATTTGGAGGCGACCGCTTCCTTGTGTCGCCGTGTGGTTGATCAAGGTTTTCATAGGTATATCCTCATACTAACCATGCCTTATGGTGCTCCATTTGAGAGTACGTTGCAAGACTACGACAGCGCTACGTGGCGGTTGTGACCTGGTAGTTTTTTAACCGGGACTTGCCTTACGTATTGTGCGCTCCCGTAGCGCCCACACCATCCGAAAACCCAACAATACCGCCAGGATCACCGCGAATTCCGTCGGTTCGCTCACATCCTTTTTCACCAGCCACCAAAAATGGACCACGCCGGCCACGCCGATGGCATAAACCAATCGATGCAACTTGCGCCAGGTGCCACCCAGACGTCGAATCATGCGGTTGGTGGAGGTGGCGGCAAGCGGTACCATCAGCACGAAGGCG
>CAUYUB010000660.1:0-1027 GCA_963575685.1 Gammaproteobacteria bacterium
TTTGGTGAATGTTAGCAATGATGGTTGGTTCGGAAATTCGTTCGCCCCTCATCAAAATCTCCAAATGGCCCAGATGCGTGCCTTGGAAACCGGACGGTGGATGTTGCGTGATACCAATACCGGCATCTCCGCCATTATTGGCCCGGACGGCCGGGTCCGCGCGCGCTCTCCTTCATTCCAAGATGCGGTATTGACCGCTGACGTCCAGCCCATGGCAGGTGCCACCCCGTACGTACATCTAGGCGATGCCCCGGTATGGGCGCTGATTGCGTTAGGTTTGGCGGCGGGTCGGACAATGACTCGCGTGCGTTGGGGGACATCTGAGAGCTAACCAGTACAGCAGCGCTGAAATGCGTGCTGCTGTACTGGCGATGGCAGTTATTGGTTAGTGGGGCGCGGATGCCGGATGGGTGGAACAAAAGGTAAAATATATAGGCTAGATTGGCAGATCGAGTACTGCTACGCTTGTGTTTAAACTTGGAGAAACGCTAATGAAATCTGCTATTTTTAAAGAATGGACGCTTACCGCATTGGATGAAGCCTTTGGCTTACAGCAGATTTGGGAGTGCGATTTATTGAAACAATGGGAAGCCAATGATGCACAAATTAATGATTTCGAAAGAACCAACTTATTGTACTTTCAGAAATCATTAGTTAGAGGGGGGCGCGCTTGGAATGAGGTTGAATTAGAAAATAAATTTATCAGTCCTGTCATCATGATCGCAGGTATTGATGATGAGAAAATTGGCTATTTCCTGGAACGACCGCTTTCGGGGGTGGTTGGGGACTATGAATTGTCGGGTATTGTCGATGGTATGATTGCAACTGGTTTTCGTGAGCCAAAAACACCTTTCTTTTGTTTGCATGAGTACCAACGTAGTATTGAAAACCAAGGTACACCCGATGCGCAAGTTTTAGCAGCTATGCTTGTGGCAAGAGGGCTGAACAAGAATAAATGACCTATTTACGGATTGTGTGTGGTCGGAGGGGTGTGGATTTTTCTGGTTTTGTCGGGTCATCGTTATGC
>CAUYUB010000661.1:0-1027 GCA_963575685.1 Gammaproteobacteria bacterium
CGCACCGGAGATACGTCTGTTTGACCTTGGCGGTTATCACCAGGGGTTGTTCCGGCATTTGCGCCAACAGCTTCGTCGCGGCCGTCTGGCTTTGGCACGGGATGAAATGAAAGCTGAGCTGGTGGCCGGTGCCATCTCTTGGTTGGGCGGATTGGCCGGTATGGTCTGGATGTTGATGCGTGCGGCCAAGGGAATGGTCAGCCTTGGCGATCTTGTGCTCTGCTATCAAGCCTTTCAACAAAGCCAAACACTGCTCAGGTCGCTCATGGAGAGTACCGGCCGTATCTACCGCAGCACCCTCTTTTTGGAAAATCTGTTTCAATTCCTTTCCATTCGACCACAACTCGGTACCAGCCCAACTCCCCAAACCCTCCCCTTCCCGCTCCAGGACGGTATCCGTTTTGAGGGCGTTACCTTCCATTATCCCGGTAGCGAACACGCGGCACTGGATAACTTTTCTCTGACCCTACCGGCCGCGCAGGTCACTGCCATCGTTGGCCACAATGGTGCGGGAAAAAGTACGTTGATTAAATTGCTGTGCCGCTTTTACGATCCAGAGCAAGGCACCATCCGGCTGGATGGTATAGATCTACGGGCACTGGATATTACCGAGTTGCGGCGACAGATCACGGTCCTGTTTCAGGAACCGGTACGCTATCACACCACCGCTGGGGAAAATATCGCGATGGGCGATCGAGCGGCAAACCCGAATGCCGAACGTATTCAATCGGCAGCCCGGGCCGCCGGAGCGGCAGCCCCTATTGAGCGGCTACCCAAAAGCTATGAAACGGTACTGGGGAAATGGTTCGGCGGCGCGGAATTGAGTGTTGGCGAATGGCAACGGGTAGCACTGGCACGGGCGTTTCTACGCAATGCACCGGTTATCGCCCTGGATGAGCCAACCAGCGCAATGGACTCTTGGGCCGAGTCCGATTGGTTAAGCCGATTTCGCGAATTGACCGCCGGACATACGGCATTGATGATTACCCATCGTTTCACCACGGCCATGCACGCCGATATGATCTAC
>CAUYUB010000662.1:0-1025 GCA_963575685.1 Gammaproteobacteria bacterium
CGCTGTTTGGGGCATCCAAAGTTTCTTTACCCCCAACCCCAATGTGCCCGTCCTCAATGTGGGCGATACCGAGGTGGGCTTGCGGGAATTCCAGTTTGCCTACCAGCAGCAGCGCGATCGCCTCCGCACCATGCTCGGCAACTCTCTGGAATCCTCCGGCTTCACCGAAGAACGGATCAAACAGCAGGTAATCAACGATTTGATCGAACGCATCGTGCTGACCAACGCAGCGCGTGAGGCGGGTATGCGGGTCGGAGATGTCCTCCTCGCCGCCCAGATCAACGCGGTGGATGCCTTCCAGGTCAATGGCCATTTTTCCACGGATCGTTACGAACAAGTGCTGCGCAATCAGGGAATGGCGCCAACAACCTTTGAGCAGCGCACTCGTGCCACCTTGCTCAGCCAGCAGCTCTATAGCGGCGTGGTGGATACAGCCCTGGTAACGCCTCAGCAGATAGACGACCACCTCCGTCTCGAAGGGCAAACCCGCGACATCGCCTACCTGACCGTGCCGGCTGCCCGTTTTCTGGAAGGGGTGAAAGTCTCCGACGATGAGTTGCGACGCTATTACGATGAGCACCTGGATTCGTATCAGGTACCCGAACAGGTGACGGTTGCCTACCTGGAACTTTCCGCAGAGGCGCTGGCTCCCCGCATTGAGGCGACGGACGAGGCGCTCCAGTCTCTTTATGAAGAAACTCGTGCCAACTACCACCGAGAAGAGCGTCGGCGCGCCAGCCATATTTTGGTAATGTTGGATGAAAAGGCCGACGCTACGGCAGTAGCCGCCGCCCAAGCCAAGCTTGACGACCTGCGGCGCCAAATTATGGCGGGGGCCGCTTTCGAGGAACTCGCCCGGACTCACTCCCAAGACCCGGGATCGGCCGCTCAGGGCGGTGATCTAGACTTTTTTGGCCGAGGAACCATGGCCAAACCGTTCGAAGACGCGGTGTTCGCTATGAAGGAGGGGGAGATTAGCACCCCCATCAGAACCTCTTTCGGCTTCCACCTCATCAAACTTACCG
>CAUYUB010000663.1:0-1025 GCA_963575685.1 Gammaproteobacteria bacterium
ATATCTGGCACCCTCGGCTTTTGAAGCGGGATTTGTTTCCAGTGCCCATACCGCGGTAGAAATCGCAGCCACTATTGCGGCAGCGCAGGAATCTTTTGTGGCCATCGCCGCATAGTTTAATTGCTAATTGTACTTGTTACTTTTCTGGAGGATCCCGAATGACCGAGCCCCCTTCCGTTGATCGGGTGCGCCTGGACAAATGGCTGTGGGCCGCTCGTTTCTTCAAGACCCGTAGTCTGGCCGTAGAGGCTATCGAAGGGGGAAAAGTGCGAGTCAATGGCGACCGCGCCAAACCGGCCAAGGAGGTTCGGATCGGCATGAAGATCGCCGTGCGTACTCATGTCGAGCGCACGGTAATGGTCCGCCGTCTGTCCGATGTCCGGCGTCCAGCGGTCGAGGCCGTGACCCTCTATGAAGAAACGCCGGAGAGCATAGCCCAGCGTGAACAGGAAGCAGAATTGCGCCGCCTTGCTCCTCAGCGCGAAACCGGCGAAGGTCGTCCGACTAAACGTGATCGTCGTAGGATTACACGATTTACGGAACAATAGTCGAGAAACCCATTATCTGATTTTTACCTGGACCAGTTCCTCTCCGGTCGGGTCCGTCACATGCACCGCACAGGCAATACAGGGATCGAAACTATGGATGGTGCGCAGAATCTCGATGGGCTGCTTGGGGTCGAAAAGGGTATGGCGATCCTGCAAGGCCGCTTCATAAGCCCCCGGCTGTCCCGCTGCATCGCGAGGGCCGGCATTCCAGGTGCTGGGTACCACTGCTTGGTAATTGTCGATACGGCCGTCTCGGATGACGATCCAATGGGCCAAACCACCACGTGGTGCTTCGGTAAAACCAACGCCATACGCATCTTTTGGCCAAGAAGATGGATCCCACTGAGCCTCGTTAAAGGTCTTTAGGTCACCCTTCTTAATATTGGCCATCAGGGTGTCGAACCAGCCCTGCATTGCGTCGGCGAGGAGTTTGGTCTCCAAGGTACGCGCGGCGGTGCGGCCCAAGGTGGAAAACAG
>CAUYUB010000664.1:0-1025 GCA_963575685.1 Gammaproteobacteria bacterium
TGATCGATTCCGATATCGGAATCCCTCGCGACAGTTCCGTCTTGACATAGCCCAATGCCGAAGCGGCGCTTACCGTGTCGGGAGGACCAATACCGAAGGTGATGGTAATGGCCTCGGTAAAACTCGGAGAGCCCGCCGAGAACAGCGGATGGGGCGCGACCCAGGCCGTCATGGCGACCGGAAACGAGATGAGTAGCGCAACCCGCGCTACCATCGCCGGATTAAACACATTTTGGCCAAGACCACCATACGTATGCTTAGCAAGGGCGATGGCGAATACCGCACCCAGTACCCCGATCCACCAGGGCGCCCACGGCGGTAGGCTCATCGCCAGCAATGCCCCAGTCAGCATCGCCGAGCCATCCGCCAACGTGGATTGAATCGGTCGATCCGCGAGGAGGAGACATCCCGTCTCGACCGCCAAACAAGCACCGACGGTGACGGAAAACAGCAGAATTCCCGGCCAACCGAATAGGTAGGCGTTGAAAAGAATGGCCGGCAGCAACGCCAGCAGCACCATCATCATCGTCTGCTGGACGCTATTGGGCGCGTGGGTGAACGGGGCGCTCTTCTTGATTGCGGGGAGGATAGTCATGCGCTGGCCCTGTCATCAACGGTTCCCTGTTTCCTCCTGCGCGCAGGGGAAGAGGGGCCGTGCCGGTGGTTTTTAGCGGACGATAAGTTTGCCGCTTTTTTAGGCGAAGGGGTGTACTTGGAATGAATTCTGCCTAATTCTCTTGCCACCTATTGATTAGGTTTATTACAAGCGGATTAGGCAGAATTAGCCCTACGAGTGAAATCTTGCGATTTCCGGTAGAGTTTGAGCGATTGCGCCGGATCAATTTTCGACCAAAATCTGGTCGTCGTACTCGATCTCGAAGCGCAATTTGTGCTTGGCTTCTTCTTGGGCAAGCGCCAAGAGGGTATTACGTACCCCAACATCGTCAGTAGAGGCTGCCAGGTCCGTATATAGTTTAAATGCGGCCTTTTCCTTTTTCATCGCCAAGGTCAGCGCCTGCTGATAG
>CAUYUB010000665.1:0-16603 GCA_963575685.1 Gammaproteobacteria bacterium
ATTACGCCGCTACGCGGCATTGACCGATCTGGTAGTTCTTTAGCTGGGAGTTGCCTAAATCTCAACCTGCGTTCCCAACTCTACAACATTATGGACCGGGATTTTGAAGAAGTCGGTTGCATTTTGTGCATTCCGTGACATGAGTGCAAAGAGTTTTTCGCGCCAAACCGCAATCCCAGGTTGAAGGCTGGGGATGATGGTCTCGCGGCTCACAAAGAAAGATATTTCATCAAGATTAACTGGAAATCCATGGTTTCGGCACAGCGTAAGCGCTGCCGGTACGTCGGGTGCCTGCATAAATCCGTAGCGGATCGACAATCGGTAGAAGCCGTTTCCAAAGGGGACCAGTTCTACACATTGTGTTTCGGGTACATATGGGATCTCCTCGGTGATGACCGTAGCAATCACGGTCCGTTCATGTAGTACGAGGTTATGCTTCAGGTTGTGGAGCAGCGCTGAGGGTATTGAACCGGGACGTGCCGTCATGAATACTGCGGTACGCGCCACCCGTGGGGTGTCCTTGTTGATGCCTGCGAGGAATATTTCTTCTGGAACGTCCTGTTTTGCCATCTGCCGAAAGAGCAAAGTGCGTCCGCGTTTCCAGGTAGTCAGCACAATAAAAGATAGGGAACCGATAAAGAGCGGAAACCAGCCCCCCTCTGAAACCTTGAGGATATTTGCACAGAAAAACGCAAGGTCGACTACGAAAAATGCCACCATGAGCGGCAGTGCAATCCACTTGTGCCACCGCCACATCAATAATACGATGAATGTCACCAGGATGGTATCAATCATCATCGTACCGGTTACCGCAATACCATAGGCCGCCGCCAGATTACCGGAAGACTGGAACCCAATCACCAATGCCATTACCGCAAGAAATAGGGTCAGGTTGGTAAACGGCACGTAGATCTGCCCGCGTTCTCTATGGGAGGTCTGGACGATTGCCATCCGCGGTAGATAACCTAGTTGGATCGATTGCCGGGCAACGGAAAATGAACCGGAAATGACCGCCTGCGATGCGATCACCGTCGCCATCGTTGCCAAAATCACCATCGGCATGATTGCCCATGTCGGTGCGAGGAGAAAGAATGGATTCTCAACGGCAGTGTGCTCACGCAACAGCAAGGCGCCCTGTCCGTAATAATTTAGGATCAGGGCCGGCATGACAAAGCCAAACCAAGTGATTCGAATTGGAAAACGGCCGAAATGGCCCATATCGGTATAAAGGGCTTCGCCGCCGGTTACCGCAAGCACCACCGCACCCAAGGCGAGAAAGCTCTGCGACGGACTGATCAGAATAAAATTTACGGCATAGATCGGATTAAGGGCATGTAGGACCTCAGGTGTCTGGATGATGCTGAGAATGCCCAATACGGCGAGCGTGGCAAACCACACACACATGATCGGCCCGAAAATCAACCCAATGCTGCCCGTACCCCGCTTCTGGATCCAGAACAATAGGATTAATACCAGACAGGTAATCGGCAGCACGTAGGGTTTAAATGCCGGCGTCACCACATCCAGGCCCTCTACTGCGCTTAATACGGAGATTGCCGGGGTGATCATGCTGTCGCCATAGAACAGTGCTGCGGCCAGGATACCGAGCGCTGTTACAATCGGACGCCAGCGCGAATTCTTGGTGAGTCCCGTAACCAACGCGAGCAGGGCGAGGCTGCCGCCTTCGCCACGGTTGTCCGCGCGCATGATGAGGGCGACATACTTGGCCGAAACCAACAGCATGATTGCCCAGAACATCAGGGACAACACGCCCAGAATGTTAACCTCCGCAACCTCGATTGGATAATGCCCGGCCATCGTTTCCCTGAGCGCATAAAGCGGACTGGTCCCAATATCGCCGAATACAACCCCAATCGTGCTAAGGAGCAGGGTGTGCAGATCCTCTTTTTCACTTTCACCTCGGGTCATGACAATACTACTCATACCATTCCTCTGTTTTAGATGGATGAATCAGGGATCAGTTTTTCTAAGATGACGAGCGCCTTCTTATAATCAAATTGATCGATATGATATTTGAAGGTTTGATATAGCGATTGACGATTCGCGGGAATCACTCGCCCCAGGTCTGCTATCAATTCATTAGGGATGAAATTCATTCCTGCTAATAGTGTTTGAAGCTGAAGCACCAACTTCGCTAATGCTTCAGGATTTTCATCTACGCCGACCGACTCCTCCGATACCGCAAAGCGTGTGATTTGAACCGAAGTTTGGGTATGCGCCTGATATATCCCGCTCACCACTATTCCCAACGCTAGCTCAAAACTGAACACGCTCCCCTGGTCCAGAATGCTCTCTACAACAAAATCGCTTCCCATTAATAGCAATAACTCGCGGCTGATTGCCAGCCCCAAACCTGTACCACCAAATCGACGCGAAATCGAATTATCGCCTTGGGTAAAAGATTGAAATAGGCGGGCCATCGTTTCTTCTGACATACCTATGCCGGTATCCTCTACTCGGAACAGTAGCCTGATTTGTGAATGTTCGATCGTTCGGCTGGTAATCCTCAAAGAAACGCTTCCTTGTTCAGTGAATTTGACAGCATTTCCCAATAAGTTCGAGAGCACCTGTTGCAATCGCATGGCATCTCCCACTAAATGGCGAGGGATTTTTGGCTCTACCTCAATGTTGAAAATTAACGATTTTTCCTCGGCGCGGAGCATAAAGAGATTATGCAAGGTGTTGAGCACTATATCCAAATCAAACGGGATCACCTCGACGGTCATCCGACCGGCTTCAATCTTTGAGTAATCAAGAATATCGTTCAAAATTCCCAGCAAACTTTTAGCAGATAGATGAATTTTCTCAAGATAGTCACGCACCTCGAGAGAACACGAGCGATAGAGCGCGAGTTCGGAAAGACCAATGATCGCGCTCATCGGTGTACGAATTTCGTGACTCATATTGGCAAGAAAATTTGATTTGGCCAGAGAAATTTCCTCCGCCAACTTCTGTGCCTGGCGTAAACCTTCGACATATTGTTTGTATTCAGTAATATCCTTTGTGAATCCGGTAGTGCCGAGCAATTTACCGTTCTCATCCAAGATGGGGGCTCGATAGATTTCCAGCCATCGCGTCTCGCCATTTTCCATGACGCTCTGTTCTTCGGTTAGCTGCTGTTGTCGTGTTGCCATCACGGCAACATCAGCAGCATGATATTTCTCTGCTAGTGTTTTCGGCCAAAGGTCAAAGTCGGTCTTGCCCAATACTTCTTGGATTTGAGTTCGCCCGGTGGCGTGAAAAAATGCCTTGTTTACGGCGACAAAGCAGCCGTTCATATCCTTCAACCAAATCAGATAAGGGATATTGTCTAAGATGGCACGTTGGCTCGCTTCGCTCTTGATTAGTTTATCCTCCGTCAGCTTCCTTTTTGCCATTTCGCCGATTAATTCCGCGGCTGTTTCGAGACGTTTCTTAGCCACAGAAATTATGAATGGGGGGCGAGATTCGTATGCCATTGCATACTTTTTAAGTTCCTTCCTATCCACATGGTAGCGTTCCGCAATATCCCTTAACTGCGTTTCGTCACGTGGTGGATCACCATACCCAAAATTGATGGAACCCACTACCTCCTTACCTGCAAAAATCGGCACAGCATAAAGCCGAAGTCCACCATGGCATGCGATATCGATTGACTGAGTAGTCTCGATTGAAATTTTTGAGGCATCCGTCCAACAAGATTCATGGCATATCCATTTGCCTGATTGCAATGCCTCCTGATTATTATGGGTGTTGCCTAGATTTCTTGATGCCCCATCAAGAAAGCGGCACCAGTTGGAGGAAAATATCCCAACGGCATAATCTCCATTTTTCTCGTAGATTGCACAGGAAGTTCCCAGTAATGCCATGAATTCATCCGCGATCCCCGTGAGAACTTTGTTGCCAACGGTGCTCAACAATAGTCCTGACACATTAAGTTTGACAATTTCCCCGTATGGCGGAACATAATCCTCATGTTCCTTGGAAAGTAATCCAGGCGTGGCCATCCATTCAATCTTACGTAATCCAATCTCTATCTGTTTGCGTTCGGTAATATCACGGGCCGAAGCGTACACATGCCATTTACCACCGATAAGAATTTTGGTAGCATTAATTTCTACGGGAAATATACTGCTATCCTTTCGTCGATGAAGGCTCTCAACGGTCATGTTGCCTTGAAAGCGCTGTCCAATTCTTTCCAATAGTTGCTCCGCGCTCCACTGGGTATCCCAATCGGTGACGTGAAGTTGTGAAACTTCCTCGGAGGAATATCCGAGATGTTCCCTGAAGGCGTCGTTCCATTCTTTTAAGTAGCCATTCGCATCAAGGACATGAATGGCATCCTTCGAAGCGCTGAGGAGTAATTGGTAATGTTCATTCTGGCGGCGTAACTCTTCTTGCGTGGCGGTGAGTTGAGAGGTTCTTTCCAACACGAGTGACTGGATTGCGGAGGAGCGCCCACTCAGGGTCAATAGGTAAGTACCCAATAAGCTTGTATAAAGCAGGCCGTTGACCAAAATGAACCAGGGCAATTGGGACATGTGGTGCTTGATAAAATCGCTCTGGGGATGAATCTCAATCCTCCAACTTCGATTAGCTACCGATAAATCAGATTGCCAGGGTTTTAAGGATATATTTCCAGGGGAGCGCCGTTCAAGTGTTTCCACGTAAAGCGCGGAATTGTTTGGTGGAGCGGATTGATCACGTAGGGAAATTTCGACGGCATCACGATCAATTTTGGTTAGCGCTTGCTCTACCACTTGCTCAATTTTTAATATGAGCAGCGTATAGCCACGGGGTGCAGGGAATGATTGATCTGATCTGGCCATAATCGGCATCAATAAAAAGATACCATATTGACCCTGAATCAACGGAAGACGCGGTGTGGCCGTTAACTGTCCGATCGTATCGGCTACTTGCAGCGCCGCGCGCCGTGTGGGTTCCGAGGCAATATCAAAACCAATGGCCTTTTCATTTCCAGCCAAGGGCTCAATAAAATACACAGGGAAATATTCGGCGCGTTCTTGCGCGGGAATCAATACTCCCATCGGGTTTTTTTCGGTGATTTTAAATTCAGGCAATCCTTCGCTTTGGGCTTTGCGTTCCATCAACTCTCGCTGTTCGCGAGGAACGCGTGGAATCCATTCGATGGCATGAAGGTTTGGATAACGATGCAGTACTTCACGGGCAAAGGCTTTAAACGTGGTTCGATCTACATCGTTCGAGAACTGATATAAGTCACGCAAATCAAGCGCATCGTCGATGGCTTGATTAATGTTGTTGATGATGGCATTACCAATAAAATCCGCTTGACGATCGAATGCTAATTGGACCCTAGTTTCCTCGGAGTGAAAAACCGTCGCGAAGCCCAATCCCAAAACGAATAATACGACCAACAGCGGTAATGCCACGGTTAGCCGCCGAGGTCGCCAAAGGTGAGAAGGCAACGCCGTAAAACAAAATAGCAAGGGAGTGAGGAGGATGACCCCGAGGCTATCGCCAATCCACCAATTCCACCAGGAGAAGAAGGCTCCCTGTGGGGGCATCACTCCCAATGCTATTAGGCTTCCAACGCCAAGCGTCGGCGCAATGAAACAAGCTGCGGGGCCGGTTAGCCCGAGAAAGAGCAGGATCGAAAGCGGACTATCAAGATGTGGCACACCCGGTCCGACCCAGCGTTGAGAAAGTAAGCTAGCTATCAATGCTTGCAATGTGCTGCCGGTGGCGATGCCGGCCGCAGAGAGCATGGCTACTTCCCAATGGGGAACTGGTCCCGTCATGCCCAACCAAAAATTAAGCGCAAAGGAGCCAAGCCAAATCCCAGGCCATAGGGCTTGGCCACCAATAAGCAGGGCCGCGAGGGCGATACCTGCCGGTGGCCAAAGAGGGCTCGCGTATCCCGGCGGCACCGCCAGTTTGAGCCCTAGCCAACCACTAGTGAACAGCATCAAGGCCAATGCTGAAATACGCAAGAATGGATAATGATTCACGATTTACCGTTATTACCATTATTATGTTTAGGATAATAAGTCAGCGTCGAAACCCTCACCAAGGAGGATATATCGCGCCTCAACCAATATATCAAGCGCATTGACAAGATGGCCCCGGATATGCATCAATGGATTGAAAGATTGGCTATAACAGGGCAAGGGGAAGCCCCTCTCTTGTCCTTATCCCTGGGGGAAGCATTTTTTTGTCTGCTTCCAAAATACCATCTACACGTTGCGCCACTGGCTACTATCGGGCCATTATGAGGATGAGAAGCTCCAAAAGGTTATTACTGCCGAAAACTACCTGTTGCCATATGCTTCTACGCCTCCTTCCCATTGCCTTCTCGGTCATACTGATGCTGTCACCGGTGCTGCCGGTTCTCGCGGCAGGTTGTCTTGTGGATGGCCGCCAGGTACAGGAGCTGCTGGTACGGGAGGGATACGATCCCGGCGCCATCAACGGTTCACTGACCGGATATAAGACCCGTAGCGCGTTGAAACGATACCAGCGGACAAAAGGGTTGACGGAGACCGGAATCCTCGATACGGCTACGTGCGAACATCTGCGGGCAATCAATACCGAGTCTGCCCTTCCCGCCACCGCCGCGGGAGAGGGAACGAAGACGGTGCCCGTTGAACCTTCCTCAGTGCTCTCCGTCAACCCCGCGGATTTACTACGGGAGCCAGTCACCGCTGCTTCCGTCGCTGTCCCTACCCCCAGGCAAAAAGTACGGATCTACGGCACGGCAGCGATTTTCCGCCACCCTCTCCGAGGCGGGTCGGTAGGCCCTGAGATGATACCTATCCCTCCGGGATGTCTGGCAGTAGGGTTAGAGTCTCCTCATCCGCTCCCGCTTCCCTCCCCCAAAGAGGTTGAATCTCCGCCTTCCGTCCAACTTTCCGCTTCCACCAAGGAGGGAGAGACCCAGGCAGATGCCAACCAACCACCGCCAAGTCTTCGCTGCGTTGGTGAATTCGCCTTGGGTCGCTATGAAGTGACCTTCGAGGAGTATGACCGCTTTGCCCAAGCCACCGACCGACCGTTACCGGATGACGCCGGTTTTGGGCGAGGCCGACAACCCGTCATCAATATCACCTGGGAAGATGCCGTCGCCTATACCGCTTGGCTCGCAGAGCGAACCGGCGAGGCCTACCGTCTACCGACGGAAACCGAATGGGAATACGCTGCCCGCGCAGGTACCGACCACGCTTGGCCCTGGGGAGATGAGTTGGGCGTGGCACAAGCCGTATGCCGTAGCTGTGGCAGTCCTTGGGACTTCCGTAGTCCGGCCCCAGTAGGCAGCGTTCCGGCCAATCCCTGGGGACTGAATGACCTCGGAGGAAACGTGTGGGAGTGGACCTGTTCCCCTTTCATCGCACAGCCGTTGTTTTTTGGCCTGGTCTACGGTGCCCAGCCTCCCCGCGAAGAGGGCGATAAATGCGCTGAAGCCGAGGTGTCCCATGCTTGGGTGATGCGGGGCGGGTCGTGGTTCAACCTTCCCGAGCAACTGCGCAATATCTATCGCACCGGTCAGCCTGCTGACTATCGCTACAAAACGCTGGGTTTCCGCGTCGCCTGGAGCGATACCCAGCATCCCATTACTCACCTCACGCTTCAGATAACGCCCCCCGACGCCCAGGTACGGCTGCTGAATCCTGAACGTTTGGGCAACACCATCATGGAATTGCCGATGGGCCGTTATCACCTGCGGATTGAAAAGCCGGGTTTTATCTCTCTTGACCAATGGGCGGAGTTGACCCAACCGGAACAGGAATTACGTATTGATATGAGATCGCTTACCCGATTGATGGCACAACCACCCGATATTCGGGAAGCAGAGCATCCCACGTTGCCAGTTCCTGACGCGGGAGCGGAATTGCCGAAATTTCGCCTTACGGTACAGACCGATCCAGGCGATGCCAAGGTGATTTTGTTGGACCCGGAACGGCCCTATACACCTGCTATGGAACTACCGCGTGGTCACTATCGCATTCGTGTCCAGGCATCAGGTTATGAATCCGTCGAGCAAGCGTTGGAACTTGGTCCTGCGGGGGCTACGGTCGCGGTATCGCTCCCCTGGATCGAGCCGCTCACCAATATGGTTTTCATTCGCGTACCGGCGGGAAGTTTTTCCATGGGTTCGCCTCCCAATGAATCGAATCATAGTTCCGCGGAGGCTCCCGTTCATATGGTCAATATGGGGTCCTTCCTTCTCGGAAAATATGACGTAACCTTCGAGCAATGGGATGCCTGTGTAGCCGCCCATGGTTGTAGCTACCGGCCATCGGATCAGGGTTGGGGTCGGGGTACCCGGCCGGTGATCAATGTCTCGTGGTTCGATGCGGAGGAATTCGCGGGTTGGTTGAGTCGCAAGACCGGCCGAAAATATCGACTACCCACCGAAGCGGAATGGGAATATGCCGCACGAGCCGGGACCACAACCACCTATTGGTGGGGAAATGAAATGGAACATGGTCGGGCCAACTGCGATGGCTGTGGAAGTCAGTGGGACAATAAGCAAACATCATCGGTAGGTTCTTTCTCGCCCAACCCCTGGGGCTTTTTCGACATGACGGGAAATGTGTGGGGGTGGATGTGTTCGGTGTATGCCAGTTCTTATGATGGTACCGAGAATCGTTGCGTCGGAAAGGAGAGCAGAAATCTCCGTGGATTGCGCGGTGGTTCTTGGTATAACCTCTCGCATTGGATGCGGTCGGCCAATCGCTATCGGGATGCACCGGATAGCCGCAACAGCTATACCGGCTTCCGCCTTACCGGGATTCCCGATAAATAATTTACAGTTTACAGTTCTAATTATTGAAATGGAAAAGGTCTCTCATTAACCAATGATGGTGATGCTGGAGCGGAATTCTGCGCGCTGACTGATCTGGATTAGGCAACTCCCCCTAGGTGATTGACGAACGTATCCACTTGACTCCCGCCTCCCATAATCGTCCCAGTGAATGCCAGCTAGCCGGATCAGTGGCCTTGCGCCACAAGGGACCGGGGCGCAAGTAAAAGGCCAGATGGGCCTTGCGGTAATAGCCCTCCAGTTCTTGCGGCGACAGGGTGGGCAGCCGCATCACCGGGCGGCTCAGGTCATAATCGTCCCAATCCTCGGTGAGCAGGTAACCGTTGGCCTTGGCCCAAGCGAACATCTCGGTACCGGGATAGGGGGTAGTGATATTGAACAGGGCGATGTCCGGGGCCAGCTCATTGGCGTAGCGGATGGTCTCTTGCACGGTAGCGTGGGTCTCACCGGGATTACCCAACATGAAGGTGCAACGCACGGTGATCCCCACCTGCTTGGTGATGGCGATAGCCTCCTTTACCTTTGCGCGGGGGATGGGTTTTTTGATGGTGCGCAAAATATCGTCGCTGGCCGACTCGATGCCGTACATCACCTGATGGCAGCCGGCGGCTTTCATGTGGGTAAGTAATTCCTCACTCACGCAATCCACCCTGGCGAAGCAGCTCCAGGTGAGGTCCACACCATTGGCTACCAGCAATTTGCACAGTCGGATCAAATTGTTGGGATAGACGGTGAAGGTATCGTCGTAGAAGGAGATTTCTTTCATCCCATGGTGGCGGGCGAGATGGGCCATCTCCGCAAAGATGTGCTCGGCAGAACGTTTGCGCAGGCGGATATCCGCCGAGTTGCAAAAGGTGCATTTGCCCGGACAACCCCGGGTGGTGGCCATATTGATGCCGGGGAGACGTTTATAGGCCCCCAAGGCAGGGCGGTACCGACTTAGGTCTACCAGGTGATAGGCGGGTATGGGAAGGGCGTCTAGGTTTGCCATCATTCCCGGCGTCCCTATATGGTGGATGGTCCCGTCGGCCTCCCGCAGGGAAAGACCCGGAATGGTAGTGGGGACATTTCCTCCAGCCAGAGCCAGGATAGCCTCCTCCCCCTCACCCCGTACCACAAAATCGACGTTACCCGTCGCCAGGGGCTCTTCGGGCAGGGCTGTGGCATGTACCCCGCCGAACACCACGGGAGTGGCGGGATGGTGGCGCTTGACCAGGGCAGCGATGCGGTAGCCATGTTTGACGATGGGGGTAGTGGCGGTGATCCCCACCAAATCGGCGCGCCAAGCGCGTATCTCAGCTTCGATGGTCTCCCACGGTTTGGGGTCTCCCTGATAATCGACCACGGTCACCTCATGGCCGGCTTGCTCCAGGCAGGCTGCTAGGTAAAGTATCCCCAATGGTGGCATGGTGCTGCGGATTAGGGTCCAGATATTGCCCTTGCGGGTCAGCCAAGGCGGGTTAACGAGGAGGCAGTGCATAAGCGGATCGGGGGTGGAGGAGACGGGAGGGAATAGGACATCCAACCACCATGCTATTGTAGAGTAGAGATAATTTCTATAAATAATTCCGTGATTGCTGCCGTCCGATGGAAAAATAAGCGCTTATCGAACTCCTTCGACACCACTCCACACCCAAGTGACCCATTAGTACACCGCATAGGCCATCAGGACTTTATTTACGGCGCTGATCACATCTTCGACATCACTATCCGTCATAAGGGGAAAGAGCGGCAGGGACAAAATCCGGTGCGCCGCTGCTTCTGCTACCGGACAGCGACCAGTCCCGGTGTGGTAGGTACGTTGGTAATAGGGATGCAGATGTACCGGCCAATAATGGACATTCGCCCCGATCCCTTCTGCGCGCAGTGCCCGCAAGACCGTATTCCGGTCCACGCTCAGGTAATCCAGGTGTAAACGTACCACATAGAGATGATAGGCGTGCTCTGCACCTGCGGGTACGGTGAGGGGAGACAATCCGGGAATATCGGCGAAGGCTTGATGATAGCGCTGGGCAATGGCCCGGCGTCGTGCCAGAAAATCCGGCAGACGGTGTAATTGGGACAGCGCCAAGGCGCTTTGGATATCCGTCATCCGATAATTGAAACCGAGTTCCACCATCTGATACTGCCATTCTCCGCGCTGCTCCCGCTCCCGATGGTCGGTCGTGATCCCGTGGTTGCGAAACAAGCGGAGGTGTTGTGCTGACAGTGGATTGTCGGTAGTCACCATGCCGCCCTCGCCGGCAGTGATATGTTTGACCGGATGTAGGCTGAAGGCGGTGAGGTCCGCCAAGCTACCTACCGGTTGGTCGTCACGACGCGCCCCGAGGGCGTGGCAGCCGTCGGCAAGCAGGTTTAGACCGTAACGTGTGGCCACCTCTCTCAGCCCGTGGTAGTCACAAGGGGCACCGGCATAATCGACGGCGAGGATGGCGCGGGTACGTGGGGTGACCAGACGTTCCGCCTCCGTCGGGGAGAGGAGCAAGGTGTCGGGATCGACATCTGCAAATATCGGCGTAGCGCCCTGATAAACCAAACAGTTGGCGCTGGCGGCAAAGGTCAGGGTAGGGACAATAACCTCATCGCCAACACCAAGTCCCAAGGCGGCTACCGCTCCATGCAGCGCTGCGGTGCCACTGGATACCGCCACAGCATGGCGTGCGCCCACTGTAGTAGCGAAGGCTTCTTCTAATTCCGTCACTTTCGGTCCAGTGGTCAACCAATCCGAACGGAGCACCGCTACAACGGCCGCCACATCTTCCTCGGTAATCCACTGGCGGCCATAGGGCAGGCGGGTAGAGCGTACGGGAGGGCCGCCGCAAAGAGCGAGTTGTTCTTTCATGCCTTTCATATCATTACCGCTAGCGTCACGAGGATGATGGAAGGTCATTGTAGAGTGCCGAGCGGTGAAGTTGTCCACAGAAGCTGTGGACAACTTTGTGGACGACCTGGGGTAATGGGTCACAATTAGTTGTTTATATTAGTTTTTTCAGAATTGTTTGAGATTTGTAGATGTGGAACCACTACTTACTTTTTGGAATTTATTAAGGAGCGTGCTTTCTAATTCGGAAATCTACGGAATCGGTGGGATATAGATTTTACCTGCGGAATGACGCAGGTAAAATCTATATTGACGAGAATAGTTTTCATAACATACCATCTTCTCTTAAGAATAAATTGGACATTGCTATGGGCTTAAATTCGTTCATTCCGAAACGTAACACTGTCCTCATTGCGATCTGACTAGAGGGGATGGTCATGAGTGAATTGGTAGAAAATACCAAATATAAAGATAATCAAAAGCAGAATACGGGCGACGAGAAAGTAGCTAAGGAGGTGATCCCGGAAGTAGCCGACCTACTGGTGGCTTATCTGGAGCAGATTGGCGTTAAGTACGTCTTCGGTGTCCCTGGCGGTGCCATTGAGCCGTTCTATAACGCCCTTGCCAGGAGTGCTCGCCGCGGCGGAGTACAGCATGTTCTGGCGCGTCACGAATCGGGGGCTGCTTTCATGGCCGACGGTTACGCCCGTGAAACCGGGCGACTCGGCGTGTGCTGCGCCACTTCTGGCCCTGGCTCGACCAATTTGATCACCGGCGTGGCTTGCGCCCACGATAATCACGTCCCGCTGCTGGCAATCAGCGGATTGCCGGCCCTGCCTTCCTTCGGCAGGGGGGCTTTGCAGGAATCAAGCAGTACCGGTGTCAATGCCTGTGCGATGTTCGACCACTGTACCCGTTACAACTCCCTGGTGTCTCACGTCGGCCAGTTTGAACGTATGCTGGCCAATGCCCTGATAAAGGCGCACCAAACCCCCCGCGGGCCAGCACACTTGGCGATCCCGCTGGATATTTTGCGTGCCCCGGCACCGAGCGCCACTCCTTCCTACCATCTGGCTGCCTTATTCGAACACCAACCCATCTTGATTGACGAGCGTGCGGTACTGCAACTCAAGGATGAGCTACAGCGATCCCAGCAGGCCGTATTTATCATCGGGGCCTCCTGTGGCGATGCTATTGAAGCGATCATGGCATTGGTCGACCTAACCAATGCCCGGTTTATTACCACCCCCGATGCCAAAGGCCTCATCAATCCCCGTCATCCGGCCTATTGCGGCGTATTTGGTTTTGGCGGCCACAGCAGCGCCACTGCCTTACTGACCAGCGCCCCGGATAGCATCTTGGCATTCGGTACTGGTTTCAGCGAATTGATCGTCAGTGGCTGGTGCAATTCTCTGCTCAACAACTGTTTGATCCATATCGACGATTCCGAAGAGAATCTAATGCGTTCACCGATGGCCATGCTTCATGTGCGCGGTCGGATTCGCTTGGTATGCGAACGTTTGACGAGATTATTGAAAGCAGAGGCTTCGCTCGAAATTAACAACGCGGGGAAACTTTCGGGTACTCTCTACCAAGCTGGGGTGACGTTACAGGCACCGAAAAAGTATCACTCCGATGACACACCAATCAAACCACAGCGCCTCATGAAAGCGTTGTCCGAGCATTGCCCACCCAATACCCGGTTTCTCGCCGATATCGGCAACAGCATGGTGTGGACGGTACATTATCTACAACCCCACAACCGACGTATGCGTCCCCTCTCCTCTGAATCGGCGAGCGAGCGGCGCTCGCGGACCGCTGGTTGGTTGCGCGTGATTATGGATTTCTGCCCGATGGGTTGGGCTATTGGTGCGGCGGTGGGTACCGCTCGGGGTAATCCAAACTGTCCAGTAGTTTGTATCACCGGTGATGGTGCCTATCTGATGAGTGGACAGGAAATCACCGTGGCTGCGATGGAACACCTTTCTGTTGTTTTCGTTGTACTCAACGATAGCGCCCTGGGGATGGTCAAACATGGCCAACGGCTTGCCTCTGCTGAGTCTATCGGTTGCGAACTGCCACGCATCGATTATTGTAAGTTAGTGGAATCCATGGGAATACCCGGCTACGTCATTCACTCGCCGCAAGAGTTGGACAATCTTGACTTTGACTCGATTCTACGGCGCAAAGGGCCGACATTGCTTGATGTACGTGTTGATGCTGAAGAAGTTCCGCCCATCGGGGTACGCATGAAATCCCTGGGAACATTGGGAACTCTGAAATGAGAACACTATGCGAAAACTGCTAAGGTCGCATTGTTCCTCGCCAGCGAGGATTCATCCTATATTGTAGGTGCAGAAATCATCATTGATGATGATGGCATGAGTATTCAACAACCGGGTAGGTCCTTAAAACAATGAGCAACGCTCCAACCATAGCGATTCATACCCGTATCTGGCGCGAAGAGCCGGAATCCGACAACCCATTTGCCACTCGAGCCGCCTTTTGTCGTGGGTACGATGTCTACGGCGAAATGCTGGGACGCGCCCGATGGGTGGAAATGCTCACCTTGCTGTTCCGCGAAGAAGCGCCGACCAAGGCGGAAGCGGATCTTCTGGAAGCCTTGGCCATTGCCTTGGCCAATCCAGGACCCCGCGATCCGTCGGTTCATGCCGCCATGTGCGGCGGCGTAGGCGGCTCTCCCGCGGCTTCTTGTCTGATGGCTGCATTAGCGGTGGGGGCCGGGCAGTACGCCGGCGGGCGGGAAGTGTTCTTGGTCATGGAGGCATGGAATGCTTGCGGTACTGACCTTGATGCTTGGCGGCAGCGTCTCGCCGCGCCGCCGCCGGAAGAAATCTCGATCTGGCCCTTGCCGGAACATCCCCCCGGTTTCAACCCTCATGGGACGAGTACCACGACCCCAGTCCGACAAGTACTCTCCTGTTTTGCTCATCTGAGTCCTGGCCTCCGGCTTCCCTGGCTGGCGCAACATCGGGAGGAACTGGAAACCGCCACAGGTCTTCCCTTGACCCTGTCCGGTGTTGCCGCTACGGCCTTTGCCGATCTGGGTTTTACCCCAGAACAAGGGGAAATGCTCCATCTCTTGTTACGCTTACCGGGTGCCGCTGCTCATGCTCTGGAACAGCATCGTTACGGACACAAAAAATTCCCTTTCTTTGCGGTTGAATTAGAAAACAATCCTGAGCGGGAGGAGAAATGAAAGGGCCTGATTTGTTGCAAAAGCACGTCGGCCGTCTGAAGACAAAAATGGGAGCGTGTTTCGTCGGCAGTCGAGTGGTATTCAGGGGGCACGACCTGCATACCGAATTTAAGGATATCGACTGGATCGATCTCTACGTTTTTGGTGTTACCGGACGTCGTTTCTCCCCCGAACAATTACAATTGATGCAGGCCCTCTGGACCTATACCAGCTATCCCGATGCCCGCATTTGGAATAATCGAGTCGCTGGGCTGGCGGGGACTGCCCGCAGCACTGGCAATCTTGGTATCGCCGCCGCCTTGGCGGTATCGGAGGCGTCGATCTACGGGCGTGGTATCGACCTGCGGGCCATCGATTTTCTGATCCGTACCAAACAGCAGTTGGATCACGGTAACCATCTTGCGGCTTGGGTAGAAAAAGAGATAAAGGTCCAGCGCAGCATTGCCGGTTATGGTCGGCCCATCGCTGCCGCTGATGAGCGCATTGCGCCGATGATGGCACTGGCAAACACCCTCGGTTTGGCGGATGGTCCCTATGTCCGGCTTGCTTTTGTCATTGATGAGGTTTTGATTACCGGGCGTTGGCGGCAACGTTTGAATTATGGCGGTTTGGCAGCCGCTTTAGCCGCAGATTTGGGGCTTTCGCCCCAGGAATATTATCTGTTTATGTTTCCTGCCTTCCTTGCCGGTATGGCGCCCTGCTATATCGAGGCGGGACAGCGCCCGGAAGGAAGTCTATTTCCCTTGACCTGCTCCCACATCTTGTACGAGGGGCAACCCCAGCGTCCTTGGCAACCAGCGGATTGATCATCATGGATAATTCACCCAGTACCCGCCATCACCCGCTCCTGGTGAAACTCATCAACCGGGCGATGCGCTTCATGAATACCGTCGGCTGGGCAAAAATCGACTTGTCCGAAGAATGCCTATTGGCTGCGGCACGACGCGAGACGGGCCTTGACCGCTTTGGTGATGAATGCTTTTTACCCGGTTTGCGGGTACTTCTCCGGGCGTTGGACAGTGAGGCTGCGCTCAATCCCTTTGGCCGGTTACACGCCAAAATGGAAATTACCGCATCCCTCAAAAACCGGCTGTGGGCCAACGCCTGTTTCGAAGCAAACCCGGAGATTTTGCAGCGGAAAATTGCGGCGCCCATCGTCATCGTCGGTCCGGTACGTTCTGGCACCACTCGTCTGCACCGCATGTTGGCGGCTGATGTGCGCCTCCAGCACCTGAAGGCCTGGGAAGGTTTCAACCCTGCTCCCCGGCTGGATTTGCCCGATTTGGGTAAGACCGCCCGCCACGATGAAGTGGAAAAATTCCTCCGCCAGGGACGACGCCTGAATCCCGGCGCTTTCTCGGCCCATCCCATGGAAGCCGATTGGGCCGAGGAAGAACTATTGTTGCTCAATCACTCCTTCTGCGGCCTGTCGCCTTTGGGTTTTTACAATGTGCCTAGTTATCGCGCCTGGTTCGTGGCGTACGACAAGACCCCTGCCTACCGCTATATGGCAAATTTGATGAAGCTGGTTTCCTGGTCTCGGGGTGATCCTGAAAATAAACGATGGGTAATGAAAACCCCGCAGTACATGCTTGATCTTAACGTCCTTCTTAGCGTCTTTCCCAATGCGAAGCTATTGTTCACCCATCGGGATCCTCTCAAGACCGTGGCGTCCACCGTATCTCTGATGTGGAACTTCGCCGCCTATACCAATTATACTTAAAAGTGTTCTTATGTTAGGTGACGATAACAACGATAC